>BNVE01000048.1 GCA_025997875.1 Spirochaetia bacterium | reverse complement strand
ACCGCCAGACTATGGCCCAGCTGTATATCGCCCATAAGGAAACCGAAGAGGCCCTGAAGGAATATCTGCTCCTGATAAAACTTATGCCTAAAAAGGGTGAATACTACTTTTGGGCGGGGAAGCTCTTTGGCGAACGGGGCAAGGGGGACCGGGCCCGGGAATACCTCCAGAAGGCGGCGGAGCTGAGCCCCAATGAGGGAAAAATCTACTATGAGCTGGGGATCCTCTGTTACAGGGAAAAAAGGGCCCCCGAGGCAAAGGCCGCCCTGGAACGGGCGCTCAGGTTCCAGAAGGATACCGAGCAGGGCCAAACCTACTACTATCTGGGCAAACTGCAAAAGGATGTAAAGGAATATACCTCCGCCGTCGGCTCCTTTGACAAGGCTTTGAAGAACCCTGAATACAAGCTCCGGGCCCTGGTGGAACGGGGGGGCTGCTATATGTCCATGAATAATCTGGTCAAGGCCGTACCGGATCTGGAAAAGGCGGTAAGCGCCATTACCGATGAATCGAGCCAGGACAGCCTCTATGCCCGGTATTTCCTGGGGCTCTGCTACGAAAAGAACCGGGAGATCGAAAAGGCTGTGGCCCAGTGGGACAAGGTCTACTCCATGAAGAAGGGTTTCCGGGATGTGGGGGAAAAGCTCTCCCAGTACCAGGACATCAAGTCCGGCGGCAGTAGCAGCGGCAGCGGCGGTATGAAGGAATACATCAGCTCCGGAAATGCGGAATTTCTTGAGCTCTGCAAGGCCCTTGTTACCAGGGCCATGGAACTCCGGGCCCTCAGCACGAATAATATTCCCGATGGCTGCGAATTTATCGCCGTAGAAGGGGGTTCCGAAAAAATGCGGAATGTCCGCAAGGCCCCCCGGCTTATCCGTTTTTACCGCAGTTCCGATCCGGTAGACGAAGGGGAGATCCGGTCCATTCTGGATGACGCAAAGGAACAGAACATCCCCCGGACGGCGGTAATATCGGGGGCGGGATTTTCCCAGGCCGCCCTGGATTATGCCGGCTCACGGTCGGTGGAACTTTTTGGCAAGG
The DNA here is from genome assembly GCA_025997875.1 of Spirochaetia bacterium. Classification (GTDB taxonomy): domain Bacteria; phylum Spirochaetota; class Spirochaetia; order Treponematales; family Breznakiellaceae; genus BNUT01. The sequence continues at coordinate 26,200 of BNVE01000048.1, read as the reverse complement.
AAAAACTCTCCGGCTTACTCCGAAAAGCGGCCAGGTAAGCATGAAGATACTCTGCATCTCCGATCAGATCGATCCCCTGGTCTATACCAATACCATCAAGGAACGTTTCGGAGATGTGGACCTTATCCTCAGCGCCGGGGACCTGCCCATGGATTACCTGGATTTTATCGTATCAAGCCTCAACAAGCCCCTGCTCTTTGTGTTTGGAAATCATAACCTTAATGAATTGAAATACTATACCCAAAAGGAACCCTTTATCCCGGTCATTGATGGAAGAATCGACTATCACAGTTCAGGGGCAACCCATATAAGCGGCAGGGTCGTCCGTGAGGGGGGGCTTATCATCGCGGGCCTTGGGGGCTCCATGAGGTATAACCGTGGGGAGAATCAGTTTACCGATTTTCAGATGAAGCTGGAGATATTGAAACTTGTCCCGGCCCTTGTTTTTAACCGTATCTTCCGGGGCCGTTACCTGGACATACTCCTGACCCACGCCAGCCCCAGGGGCATCCACGACAAGGAAGATAAATGCCACTGGGGTTTTAAGTCCTTTCTGTGGTTCATGAGAAAATTCAAGCCGAAGTATCTTATCCACGGCCATATTCACCTCTACGATCTGGCGGATGTCCGCCTTACCCAATATGAAAAAACTCAGGTCATCAATGCCTACAGTCAATACATCATTGACACCGGCGCCAGGGGCATGGATGACGAAGGAACATTAAAAAATGCAAAGTGAAGACACCTACAGGCTTCAGGCAGGGAATGATTTTATAAAAGCACGGAACAAGGCCTTGCTCTCCCAGATTCATCACTTTATCAATACGGACCAGAACCGGCTCCTTTCTTTTCATGATGTAAAAGAAATCCTCAAACCCAGGAACCAGGTCTACCAGGGTATGCAGACCGTGCCCATTGGCCTTATCGTGGGCAGCGAAGGCCGTTACCGGGATTTTAACAAGTTTTTTTTGCCCCGGGCGAATCATCTGCGGACCCGCTGGGAACGGGTCGATATTGCGGCCCTTAAGGACATCATCCTTCCCCCCATTCAGCTCTATGAAATTGGGGGGGTCTATTTTGTCCGGGACGGAAACCACCGGGTATCGGTAGCCCGTATGCAGGGTGTGGAGCTTATCGACGCGGAGGTGACGAGCCTTTCCAGCGAAATTGCCATTACTCCGGACATGACAACCGAGCAATTAAAAGAAGCTGTCATCGATCTTGAAAAAAAGATCTTCTACGAAAAAACTGATTTTGGAAAACTTACGGGCTGTGAGGATTTAAACTTTACCATGCCCGGCCGCTATGACGTGATCTACAACCACATACTGGTGCATAAATATTATCTGAATCAGGGTAAAAGTGAGGAAATCCCCTTCTCCGAGGCTCTTGTTTCCTGGTATAAAGCTGTGTATTCTCCCATTATCCGGATTATTCAGGATGAATGGCTCACCCTGAATTTTCCCGGCAGAAGCCCCAGCGATCTCTATGTGTGGATCGTAAAGCATTGGGATTTTCTGAAAAAAAAATACGGGGTCTATTCTCTGTCCGATGCGGCAAGGGATTTTTCTATTAAGTACGGCCAGAACAAGGGAAGGTTCTATCGTATCCTCGCAATGATGGCGGGCCGTTTTGGCCGCTTGTTTGGCAAAAAGGGAAAATAAGATTGCGGTTCCTCAAAATCGGGGGCAAATCCCTGACCGATCCTCCCTATAACCGCTTTTTTGATTTTATCGCACCCGGGGCGGATCGTTTCGGCATCCTCAAATCCCTGCTGGAGGAATTCCAGCTCAATTCCCTGGTACTGCCCATCGCCGGGAACCGTCATTTTCTTATCTTCCCCCGGGGACAGGGCCTGAAATCTTCCCCGGGAACCGGTTTTCCCTTCCGGGGACAAAGCCCCATTGTCCTGGCTGCCCATTATGACCGGGTCCCCCAAAGCCCCGGGGCAAACGACAACAGTGCCGCGGTGTTTCACCTGATAAAAGCCGCTCTCCGGCTTGAAGAACGAAAAACCGGTTACTGGATCATCATCTTTACCGACAAGGAAGAACTGGGCGCCGGAGAAGGCATAACAAGCCAGGGCTCCTATACTCTGGCGGAGACCCTGCGGCAGGAGGGGCTCGGTGAAGCCCGTGTCTATATCTTCGACGCCTGCGGCGCCGGGAACACTCTGATTATATCAACCACTACGGATCATCTTCTGCAAAACGACGCAGGAACGGGGGCACGAAAAGCCCAGCGTCATATACAGGGCCTGCGAAACCTCGCCCTTGAGACCGCCCGGAACCTCAACCTGGAAAAAACGCTCCTCCTCCCCACCCCATTCTCGGATGACGCAGGGTTCCTGCGGGCGGGTATCCCTGCCCAGACCATCACCACCCTCCCCGCCGCAGAGGCATTCCCCTTTGCAGCGCTCCTGCGGGGACAGCCCCACTTTTCAGACGCCCTCCTCTCCCGGGAATCACAGGAAATAGCGGATAAGCAGCGCATCCCCGAAACATGGCGCAGCCTCAACAGCCCCACAGATGACCACCAGCGGCTTACCCCCGAATACTACGACCAGATCATCCGCTTCGCCGTAGGGCTCTGCCGTGGATAAACATTATATTACACGAAAATTAATAGAAAATTAGTCGAATTTTACTCGAATATTAATAAAAGATTAAAATAAGTAAAAAAAATAGAAAAGTACTTGAAAATTATACGAAAATAAAGTAAGATAGAAAAATGGTAGAAGAAGAATTGTACAACCTGATAGCGCAGGTACAGCGACAGAAATGCGAAACCACCTATCTGGAAGTCAAATCAGCCCGGAAGGGCTGCCCCAAGGTCATAGATACCCTGTCAAGCTTCTCCAATCAAAGCGGCGGCGGCGTCATACTCTTTGGAATCGACGAAAGCAACCATTACGAAATATGCGGAGTCTACAATCCGGCGGAACTTCAAAAAAAACTGGACGAGCAATGCCAGCAGATGGAACCAATACCCCGGCCCCTGATCACCACCATCGAAATAGACGGCAAAATCATCGTCAGCGCAGAAGTAGAAGAAATCGAAATCTCCCGGCGGCCCTGTTATTACCGGGGTACCGGCCGCATAGGCGGTTCCTACGTCCGCACCGGCGACGGGGACCACAAAATGACCGAATACGAAATCTACAGCTATGAAGCGTACCGGAACAGCATACAGGATGAACTGCGAATCATCGGACGGGCGGTAATGGAGGACCTGTCCGCCGATGCCCTGGAAGAATACCTCATCCGGCTGCGGCGTTCAAAACCAAACCTTGCGGGGCTTCCCATGGAAAAGCTGCTCAAGCTGCAGGGCTTTACCGATCAGGGGCGCCCCACCCTGGCAGGGACCCTCCTCTTCGGCGAATATCCCCAGGCTTTTTTTCCGGGGCTTTGCATAACCGCCGTAGTTATTCCCGGCACTGAAATGGGAGATACCGGCGAACATGGTGAACGGTTCATCGACAATCAGCGCATAGAAGGTACTATCCCACAAATGCTGGAAGAGGCCATGCGCTTTATCAGGCGGAACTGCGCCGTCCGTACTATCATCGATCCCGTAAGCGCCCTACGAAAAGATAAAGCCGAATATCCCCTGGTCGCCATCCGGGAAATACTGCTCAACGCCCTGCTCCACCGGGATTACAGCATCCATACGGATACCGCCCCCATCGTCATACAGCTCTACCGCAATCGCCTGGTGGTAGAAAATTCCGGGGGTCTCTACGGAAAACTAACCCTGGATACCCTTGGCGCCGTTACCGCGGATACCCGGAACCCTTTTCTGGCCAATGCAATGGAAGTTTTGGGCGCCACGGAAAACCGCTTTTCCGGTATACCAACCATCCGTAAATCCATGGAAGAACAGGGCCTGCCGCCGCCGCAATTCGAAGTACTCCGGGGCGTATTCAGGGTAACCCTTTACAACAGCAGTACCTATTCCCTGCCCTCCGCCAATACCGGCGCGGGCTATGCAGCAGAACCATCGCCCGCTTATGGCGTAGAGGACCCTCTGCAACACAAGACCCTCCCGGCTCCGCAGACAGCGTGGGAGCCTATGGCAACTGCGTTGGAAGATGACATACTGGATTTTTGTTCAGCCCCCCGTACCCGGCAGGAACTGTCCGCCCGTTTCCCCAATTTAACAACGGTCTACCTGATGACCGCATACGTTAACCCTTTGGCGGAACAGGGCAGACTCGAACTTTCCATCCCGCAAAAACCAAAAAGCAAAAACCAGCGGTTCAGGACAAAACGGAGCTAAACCTATTAAAGATGCATCCTTCTTTGCAGCTCATGCACCAGGGACCGGCCCTCAAAGAGCAGGAGGAAGGCCAGGGAAATGATCGAAATGGTAAAGCAGATTATCGCGGGATAGATGATGGTGACCGCATGAAAGATGATGAGCAGCAGGGAAAAGATGCTGATCACGCTGATGATGACCAGAAAAATGATATACTCCTCCACCTTAAGCCTGCGCACTTTTGCAAATACCGCCAGGGCGATCATGGAACAGCTAAAGAGGATGGGGATGACAAAATCGATGGACCATTTGTTAAAGCCCGTAAAAATATCCCAGAGAAATACCAGAATCGAAATGACAAAGAGCTGGAGAAAAATATTTTTGGGGATGTTCCACCACTGGCGATTGATGGTGAGGAAAGAAAGCCAGAGGCTTGCGAGGCCCGCGATGATGAAGAGGGACCACCAGACGTTTCCGGTGGGGACCGAGATGTCCACCGCCACGGATATGGCGGCCACCGCGATGGTTCCCAGGGCGATAAAACGGATGAGCCGTTTGAAGAATGCCGACAGGGGCGGAATCACCGGGAACACATCGCGATCCGGTTCGGCGTCCCCGGCTAAATCGCCCTGGCAGAGGGGACAGCGGCGGGGGCTCCCCGAAACACTAAGCTTGCATCTATGGCAGTAAAGCATGCCGGCCCCCTAAATTTTCAATATTGGAAACAATTTCTATATCGATCCCAAGACTGCCCAGGGAACGGAAAAAAGACCTTTGAATATTGCTGCTCACAAAGGGAGAAGTAATACTGATAACCAGGGCATCCTCAAAGGAACAGATGCAGATCTGGGGACGGGAAGTACTGGTAAAAAGATCAAAAAGCCTGATATAGGGGACCATCTCAGGCGGCATGATGATCCTCCCCAGATTGGAAAAAGCGGCGCTGTTGGCCTTCTCCGCATTCCATGCGGCGTTTTTTAAAAACGGGACCTTTACCGCCAGGGGAACCATTTTTATGGGCAGGGCATGTTCAAACGATGAAAGCTGATTGATCCGCTCGAATATCTTTTCAGGCGCCAGCTGTTCCCTTAAGGAAATTTTTACCCGGGCCAGCACATCCTCAAAGGTTTTACCCTGGGTAGAAAAATTGTGGGAAACATTAATAACGCTGAAAAAATTCCGCACCGATGGTGTGGCAAAAAATTTGCGGAGGTCCACGGGTATGGAAATGGACACCGGCTTTTCTTCATCCCGGACTTTCATTCCCCCATGGAAGGCGCAAATGAAAAGAGCCGTAAGCAGTTCGCTGATGGTAGCGTTAAGTTCATGGGCTTTTTTCAACAGTGACGCTGCGGAGACATGGCCCTCGATAACACCCAGCCGGGATTCGGAAAAACGTTCCCCCCGTACCCGGTACGCCTGGGTCAGCTGCTGACCTACGGTCAGCTTGAGAATTTTCGACGACTTTTTTTTGGAATAGTATTTATCAAAGGCGTCATCACTGCGCTGTTCACCGGAAGCATCATCGCTGCGGCTGTGAATATGCGCATCGATTGTGTCCGGGTGCTTTTCCAGAAGGTAGTAGGAAACGATGGTCTTTAAAAACTGCAATGCCCCCATCCCGTCGGAAAGGGCGTGGTAAATTTCCAGGTTGATCCGCGCACGGTAATAGGTAACTTCAAAGAGCAGGTTGTTCCGGTTCACCCCGTAGAGGGGCGCGCAGGGAGTTTTATACTCCTCCTTAACTTCGCTCTTCAAATCGCTTTGTGCAAAGTAGTACCAAAAAAACCCCCGCCTGATGGTGGAACGGTAAAAGGGAAAATGCTCAAGGCTTAGATCCAGGGCGTGCTGCAACACCACCGGGTCCACTTTTTCCCGCAGTTCGCAGCTAAAGCGGAACACCTTGGTATCATCCTTGGTGGTGCTGGGGGGAAAAATTTTTGCGGCGTTATCAAGCCGGCTCCACTGGGTTGAATACAATGCCATCCCCTATTGCGCCAAAAAATTATTGATCAACTCATAGGTTCTTTTTACATGAACAAACCGGGGGGAGAGCATCATGTAGGCATGAAAGGCGTCCTTCATCCGGTAGACCTGCACCTCATTCCCCGCTTCTTCCAGCCGCTTCCCGTAAAACTCTCCCTCATCACGGAGGGGGCAATACTCGGCGGTGATGATCAGGGTCCGGGGCTGGCCGCTTAAATCCTTTGCCTCCAGGGGGGCAAAATAGGGATTTTGGGCGTCCGCGGGGGAACCCTTGTACAATTCTATCATATCCTGGACCCGTTTTGAAGTTAAAAGATAATCGCAGCCGTTGGTCCTGATCGATTCAAAGGGTGAATTTTCGCTGTGGTCGTTTGCGGTTGCGGGGTAAAGCAGTATCTGAGCGGGGGGCAAAAATTCCCCCCGGTCCCGGGCCATCAGGGAAACCGCCGCCGCCAGGTTCCCCCCGGCGCTGTCCCCCATGATGGTGATGTTTTTGGGGTCAACGTTCAGCAGGCCCTTTCTCAAAAACAATTCCCGGGCAGCGGCATAACAATCCTCCGGGGCGGCGGGGAACTTATACTCCGGTGCAAGCCGGTAATCCACGGACACCACGATGGCGGACACCGCCGCCGCCAAATGGACGCACATCTTGGTATAACTGTCGATGCTCCCCAGCACCCAGCCCCCGCCGTGAAAAAACAGCAGCAACCGGGGGGAACTCCCCGGGGAGTTCCCCTTGGGCATCCCCTTCCTGGGCAAAAAGACCCGCACCGGCACCTCATGGTCCCCAACCATAACGGTGTGATCCCAAATAGAAAATTCCGGGGGCATTGGCGAGAGCCTGGCGGAGATATTCTCAAACTGCCGCTCCACCTTATAGGTTTTTTTAATATCCACATTCAGATTGAAGTAGGCGATGGTCTTGAGGGCCGCCCGCATTGCTTTGTTGATTGCCATTGGCATTCAGTATATCAGGGGATTCCCGGGACCTCTACCCCACGCATTGCCCAGACCCGTGTATGCAGATGATGCTATAGCAGCGCCTCCGCAATCACCCCCCGTATCCTGTCCGCCAGAATCTGCTTCTTCTCTTCGTGGGGCAGGTCCGCAGTGTTGATGGGCTTTTCGTAAACCAGCTTGACCGGGACGGCCTGGATACGGCCGGTTTTTTCAAAGACCTCATAGCTGCCGGCTATACCCGAGGGGATGATGGGGGCGCCGGCCTGGGTGGCCAGTTTGAGGGAACCGGGGTGGAAGGGCAGCAGACCCTGGCCCCGGCTGCGGTGGCCTTCGGGGAAGATGATCATGGCGCCGCCGGCTTTGATATGTTCAATACCCCTGTTGATGGTCTTGATCGCCTTGCGGACATTCTTGCGGTCGATAAAGAGGCCCCCCAGAAGGAAGATCCAGATATTAAGCATGGGGACAAAGACGAGTTCTTTTTTTGCGACAAAGCCGAAGGGCCGGCCCACATAGGCCAGGTGGAGGAGGATGTCAAAGATACTCCCGTGGTTGCTGACAAAGCAGACCCCGCCGGTCCTGGGGATGTTTTCCCGGCCAAGAACGGTAAGCCGGCATCCGGTAATTCTAATAAGCATCCGCGCCCAGCCCTGGGCAATCCTGTAGATGCAGAGGGCCATGAGCTTTTTAAAACCCACCAGGCTCGGGATAAACGCGAGAACTCCCATGGGTATCAGCAGTACCATGGCGAGAATAACCACCATAAAAATAGCAACAGTCCTCAACAATGCCATAGGAGACGCTCCTTGCCGGATCCGGGGATAAGCCCTCAGTACGAATCAGAAACCGGCAAACGCCGGGTCCAGTTTCTTAAGATCCTCCCGGGCGGTTTCCGGGTCCTTCCAGATAAATCCGTGAATCCCAAGGGATACCGCCTTTTCGATATTATCCTTCACATCGTCAAAAAAAACAACTTCTTCCGCTTTACAGCCCAGGGCGGCGATGAGGGCCTGGTAGATGCCGGGTTCCGGTTTGACCATGCCGAACTCGCAGGAAAAAATTCCCACATCCGCATTCCGGAAAGCTTCGATGTTTTTCCTTCCCCAGGCCAGAAAATCATGGGGCATGTTGGAGAGGACCCCCAGCTTGAAACCCGCTTTCTGAATTTCCCGTATCAGCGCTTCCGTACCGGGATTCATGTTTTTCCAGCTGTCCACATCCGCCTCTGCGAGCCTTTGCAGGGCCTCATCCCCCGGAAAGACCCCCGCCTTTTCCAGGATAGTTTTGTAATACCCCTTACAGTCCAGGGTTCCCCGGTCAAACAGCTCCCCCCGGTACTGCCGGTGAAGGTCCTCCAGTTTTTCCAGCGGAATACCCGCCAGAGCCGCGATCCCCTCCCGCACCTCCAGGGAAGGGGGAAAACAAATCACATTTCCAAAATCAAACACAACCGCTTTTATACTCATGTCGCCATTGTACCGTATTTCCAAAGAGAAAAAAAAGTCATGCGGAGAATGTACCCTCGGTTTGATATTTCGGGATCGGTAATTTCCCTCATCGGCATTGCCAGGATTACCCCGCCAGGGCCGCCAGCTTCTCCCGGATAAACTCGCTCTTCTCTTTAAGGCCGATGTTACCCGTGTGCAAAAGCAGAATGTTTGCCGCCCTGGGATCGAGTTTTACCTTGCCGCTGGACTCCTTCATGAGCCGCACCAGGCGGTCCACCTTGACCCGGGACACCTTGCCGAATTCCACCCGCACTACCCCGCCCCGCTCCCGCAGGGAAGAGACGGCGATCTCCCGGCAGATGATCCGGATTTCCGCAAGAGAAAGCAGGGATGCCGCTTCGTCGGGCAGAGGGCCAAAGCGGTCGAGCAGTTCACCCAGCACCCGTTCCAGTTCATCCTTCTCCCGGATGGAGGCGATCTTCTTGTAGACCTCCATTTTTTCCTGAGCAGAATCAATGTAGAAATCGGGGATAAAGCCCGAGTATTCCAGTTCCAGCAGGGTTTCATTTTCGCCCTCATAATGGGAATCCTCAAGCCGTTTGATCGCCTCGTCAAGCAGGCGCAGGTACAGATCGAAACCCACAGAATAGATGTCACCGGACTGCTCCCGGCCCAGGAGGTTCCCCGCGCCCCGGATCTCCATGTCCTTCATGGCGATCTTGAAGCCCGATCCCAGTTCGGTAAAATCAGATATCACTTGAAGCCGCTTCATGGCCAGTTCAGAAAGGGCCTTGTCCTTAGGGTAGAAAAGATATGCGTAGGCCACCCGATCCGAGCGCCCCACCCGTCCCCTGAGCTGGTAGAGCTGGGAGACCCCGTACATGTCGGCGCGGTCGATAATAATAGTGTTCACGTTGGGGATGTCGATGCCGTTCTCGATGATCGTGGTGGACACCAGCACATGAAAGCCCCCGTGAATGAAGCGGTGCATCACGTCCTCAAGGTCCTGGGCATCCATCTGGCCGTGGGCGGTTTCCACCAGCATCTCCGGGACCAGGCGCTCAATTTTGATCCGGGTCTCGTTAAGGCTTTCAACGCGGTTGTGCAGAAAGAATATCTGTCCACCCCGCTCCACCTCCTGCCGGATTGCGGCGGCCAAATACTCCTCGTTGAATTCCCCGATGATGGTCTCGATGGGGCGCCGGTTCTGGGGCGGGGTTGCCAAAAGGCTCATGTCCCGGATTTTGAGGAGACTCATGTGGAGGGTCCGGGGGATGGGGGTGGCGCTGAGGGTAAGGCAGTCCACATTGGTCTTGAGTTCCTTGAGCCGCTCCTTGTCCTTGACGCCGAAACGCTGTTCCTCGTCAATAACCATGAGCCCCAGGTTCTTAAAGCCCACATCCTTCTGGATGATCCGGTGGGTCCCCACCAGGATATCAATTTCGCCCTTCTTCACATCCTCCAGGATTTTCTTAATCTTGCTGCGTTCCACAAAACGGGAAAGCATGGCAAGCCGTACAGGAAACCGGGAAAACCGTTCCTGAAAATTTTCAAAGTGCTGTTCCGCAAGGATCGTGGTGGGGGCCAGGAAGGCCACCTGTTTGCCCCCCATCACCGCCTTAAAACAGGCCCGTACCGCCACTTCGGTTTTACCGTACCCAACGTCCCCGCAGATCAGGCGGTCCATGGGGTGGGGGCTTTCCATATCTTCCTTGATTTCTTCCACACAGCGGAGCTGATCCTCGGTTTCGTCAAAGGGAAAGCTGGCCTCGAACATGGTCTGCCATTCCGTATCCTGGGGGAAGGGAAAACCCTGAGCCGCCTTGCGTTTGGAGTAGAGTTCTATCAGTTTTTCTGCGATATCCTCAACGGATTTTTTAACCCGGCCCTTGCGGTTCTCCCAGCTTTTGGACCCCAGCTTGTCCGGCCGGGGATCTCTCCCTTCGTTGCCGATGTAGCGCTGGACCAGGTTGACCTGCTCGATGGGAACAAAGACCGTCTCTTCGTCCGCGTATTCCAGTTTGATATAATCCCGCTCGTGTCCCAGGGCATTTATCCGCTCAATGCCCTTGAACAGGCCGATCCCGTAATTCACATGAACCACATAGTCCCCGGGGTTGAGTTCCACAAAGGTGTCGATAGCGGCGCTGCGCACCGTCTTGAGTGACCGGGGTATCCGCTTGCGGCGGCCGAAAATTTCATTCTCCTGAACCAACATGAACCGGATATCCGGCAGGGCAAAGCCCGCCGAAAGGGGCGCCGCCGCCACCTGCAAGGCCGAAGTGGCGCCAGGCGCCGTTTCCACATCCCGGAGCAGTTCTCGGATACGGTCCGCCTGCACCTCCGATTCGGCGGCCACGGTGAGCTTCCAGCCCTCTTTGAAAAGGGCGGCAAATTCCTCTTTAAGGTAGTTGATGTTGCCGAAGAAGCTCCGGGGGGGATCGCAGGGGATGTCCAGATGGTGGACCCCCTCCTGCCCCTTGCCCGTAATAGTCATAAAGGAAACGCGCCGTTTGACAAGATGGGCAATACTACTGAAGTTGAGGATGATCCGTTTGGGCGCGGGGACCTCCCGTTCCCGGCGGGAGCGGCGGAAGAGGTTTTCGTATTCCCGGTCCAGGGCATCCTGGGCGTTTACCAGCCGCTCCCAGTCCAGAAAAAACACCGTCCCGTCGGGGCCCAAATAATCAATCAAGGTGGCAGGCGCGCCGGGGGTATTGATTGCGGCGCCGAAGGCCAGGGGGTAGAGCATTTCTTCACCGCTGACACCGCGCTTTTCAATCAGCTCTTCCAGAATTACTTTGCCGCCCGTTTCAAATTCATCAAAATTGGCAAGATTAGACCTAAGCGCTTCGATGCGCTCATCGGTCCAGACCACCTCCCGCAGGGGCCGGATCAGCAGTTCATCAACCTTTTCCTGACCACTTTGGTCCAGGGGATCGAAACGTTTTATCGATTCAACCTGGTCAAAATCGAAGAGCAGGCGGTAGGCGTATTCATCGCCGCCCATAAGGATGTCCATCACTTCCCCCCGAAGGGCGAATTCACCGTGGACCTGCACCTTGGGTACCCGGGTATAACCGTAGCCCGTAAGGGTCTGCGCCAGAGCCGCCGTGTCGATGCGGCCCCCGGGCTTAAGGGGGATAAGGAGGCTCTTGATGTATTCCGGGGGCGGCAGGGGGGTCAGGAGGGCCCGCTCGGGTACGATGATGACCCTGGGTTTTTCCCCGGGGGAGTTGTTTTTTCCGGCCGCAAGGGCGCATAATATCCGGGTACGCTCCCCAAAGACGGCGGAGACCGGGGCCATTTCCCGGTACGGCATGGCCCCCCACCAGGGGAACTGGATTGCCTCCGCTCCGGCGGTTTTAAGGTCCGCTTCCATTTCGGCGGCCTCACTTTCAGTGGGGACCACCGCCACAAAGGTCCCGGCATAAAGCCGGCAGAGGCCGCTGATGAGGATTGCCCCGAAGGAACCCTCGGGTCCCTCAAGTTCCAGGGGAAATTTCCCCCCGGCGAAGGCTGAAAAGCAGGCCGAAACGGCCTTGGAGGAGGCAATACCGCTCAGGAATGAAGGAAAGGATAAATTATTCATACCTATTTACCGATTAGTATACTATAGGTATCGGATTTTTATAATCCCTCGGAATTGCTGCGGCAAGACCGTGCTGTACGGCTTTGCCGCACGGCAAAGCCGCTGAGGAGTTTCACGGTGAAACATGGATCAAGATTTGTGCAAAACTTCGTTTCGCTTCCGAAAAGCAAGCGGTGTATGCTGATTACGCTTATACTTTTTGCTTTGGCCGGGTCCTTATACGCTGCGGAGGACATCTCCTTCAGCATCCGGTACTTTGACAAACGGGTCTACCATGTGCCGGGGGCCGGTGGGGAGCCCATCTACGTGCAGGTTACCATCGCCAACAACAGCCCCGCCACCTACCGTTTCAAACTGGCGGATGACCGGGCCTTTTCCATCGATTTTGACATCAGGACCCTGACCAACCGGGCGGTAGAACCCTCAGGCAGACTGGTACAGAAACGCACAACAAGCGGCCAGGTCTTCTTCCGGGAAATTGCCGTGGAAAGCGGGGAGTCCTTCTCCTTTGTGGAGGACCTGCGGGACTATGCTGAATTTAAAGAGCCCGGCTCCTTTATCGTCCGGGCAAAGATGTACCCTGAACTGCTGCGTCCGGAAGGGACCCGTTATCGGGAATTGACCGCAGCGGCCGGCAATGCGCTTCCCGGCGCCGCCGGTCCCCTGGAATCGAACCGGCTGAACCTGAGCCTCCGTACCCCCGCCATTCCCGGCCCCACAGGAACTCCCCTGGCCCTGGATGCGGATACCAGGACGGTCCTTACCCGGGAACGGCTCGCCCCCGATGAGGTGGTGGAGTACTTCCTCACCGCCCGGCAGAAAAGCCAGTGGGAAAAATACTTCCTCTACCTGGATATTGAGGCTGTCATCGCCCGGGACCCGGTCCGGAAAAGGCAGTGGGTTGCCGAAGGCGAAGAAGGCCGCCGCCGGATGATCGAGCGGTACCGGACCGAACTGCAGAGCGCAGTTATCGACGGGGATATCTCCGTGATCCCCTCGGAATTTACCGTGGAACGCACGGTGTACAATGCCCTGGAAGCAACCGTGATAGTTGAAGAAAAATTCAAAACCGGTAATTATACTGAAAGAAAGCGCTATACCTATTCGTTACGGCGAAAGGATGATGTGTGGACCATCGTAGATTATGTGGTAATGAATTTGGGAACTGAATGAAACTACTCCTGGTTCTTGGATCGGATGATATCTTCGAGCTCATTTCCCTGCATCTTAAACCTTTGGGCTTTGAGACGATCCGTTATCGTCATGTGCTCAAGGCCATGGATAACGTGGACGAAGTGGACCCCCAGGCGATTATCATCAGCGCCAGCGACTTCCCTCGGCACTGGAAGATACTGGTCCAGTTTATCCGCAGCGAACGGTCCAGGGAAATCTGCCCCATCATTCTGCTTTGCAAAGGGGAACTCCCCCTGGAAACCTCCACCCAGGCTTTTTATATCGGGGTAAGCGGCATCGTCGAAGAGTCCCTTGATATCAAGGAAGTGGAACGGCTCCAGTCCATCATGACCCGGTATGTCCCGACAGAAGAAAGACGCAGATTCCCCCGCTTCTTCAACACCGGCTGGAACCGTTTCGGCCTTCTCATATCGAACCCTCAGGATAATGTGATCATCCCCGGCCAGGTAAAAGCCATCTCCGCTTCCGGCATTTCATTCCTCCCGGTCTCTTCCGGATCGATGAAGGATATCACCCTCAACATGATACTGAACGGCTGCAGCCTCCGCGTCGGTGAACATATCCTTTCCCCGGCTTGCCGCCTTGTCCGCACCGGCCGCATCGTTTCCATGGAGTTCATCTCCTTCCCCCTTGACGAATACAAGGTTCTGCAAAAATACCTTGAATGGCTGCCCCTCCAGGAACTGAAGGACAAGCAGAAAGAAGTCAGGGATGCGGTGGAGTGATTTAGGTTATTATCACTAAAGCCGTTGATCTATAGTCCGAATATCTTCCTGAAATTCCTTTCAACAATCCTTTCCAGCTCCACCGCATCAGAGCCCGGCTGACCCGCCTCTTTCCGCAGTAATGCTGCGGTGTTTAAAATGACCGGCAGGTCCGCCCAGCGGGAAAAGGCCGCGCCCCGCAAAGGCTGGTAGGGGGCGTCGGTTTCGGTAAGAAGCCTTTCTGCGGGAAAATTGGCGCAGCAGCGGATGGCCTCTTTGTGGTTAAGGGTGATTACCGCGCCGAAGGAAAAATAGGCGTTCACACCCCGGCGCAGCAGGGCCGCCCCCTCCCCCGCCGTTCCCGGCCAGGAATGAAAGATCACCGCAGGGAGTTTTTTTAAGGATGCGGTACAGGCAAAGACCTTGTGCATGGCCCGGCGCACATGGAGCACCATGGGAAGATCGTATTGCAATGCAATTTCCAGATGGACGGCAAAAATTTCATCCTGTAGTCTTTCTGTGGCCCGGAATTCATCGTTATAGAGATCAAAACCGGCCTCCCCGATGGCGCTGATCCGCCCCTCCTTCGCCAGGGATTCCGGCAGTTCCGGGAGATCCCTTCCCAATGCCCTGTTCCACCGACCCGCTGCGGGCATTTGCGGGTGGATGGCAAAACAGGGCAGTATTGGGGCGGCGCCCTCTTCTTTCGCCTTCCGGGCAAGGCCTTCGTGGTATAAAAACTGTTCTTTGGTTGTGGAGCTTGCGGCGCAGATAAGGCCGAGACTGCGCCGTTCTTCTTCGGCGCCGGGAAAAAAATCAAAAATATCCAGAGGATGGCAGTGAACATCGGTAAGCATGGGCAATACTCCAAAACAATTTAGCACATCAAGTTTACACCGTTTTAACGGCCTAAACTAGCGATTATAGGCAAAACGCTTCCCCATCGTACATCTTCCGCAGAAAGTTCAAAGTCATGACGTCCATGGAAATTGCTGACCCCGATGGCCCGTATCTTCCCCGCCTTGATAGCCGCCTTTACCGAAGAAACCGCCGCCGCCCCGTCAGAAACCTGCCAGGTGCCGAAACCGATACAGGGAATTTCCACCCCGTTGCTGAGCTTGTAAGAATCGGTCAATGATTTAAAAGCCATTTCTGCATCCTTTATATATTGAAAAAGATTGTAAATGTTCACCTTAAGGTTAAGTCAAGAGGGGGGGAGCGCCTTTATTGACCGGCTCAACCGTTTCTTGTCCGTTTTTCGGCCAACGACCCACCGCCCCTTCTTCGATTTCATCCGGTAATGGGTGAATCCCGGAAAGGTAAAGCTCTCGTTTATGAATAGTTTTTCTACACCATCGCTATGTGCGGTTACGCACTTACACCCAATTTTCTATTTTTAATTCTTTTACCCTTTCAAATTCATCTGTGTTATTTGTTACTAAAATTAATCCCAAAGATTTAGCATGTGCAGCGAGTAACATGTCAAATGGCCCTATTAAACAATTTCTGTCTTTTAAGTCTTTTTTTATGATACCATATTCTTTTGACGCGTTTTCATCAAATTGTTTTATATCCATAATCGTTAGAAATTCCATTAAAGCAACTTTGTTTTTTTCTTTATACATACTATTCTCATTTGCATATTCCAGTTCCGCCAGGGTGATTGTTGATATGGCCAAGCCATCCTTTTTCTTATTTTGTAATTGTTTTAATACTTGTTCTCTTTTCTTTTTTATAATGTATATACAAATATTAGTGTCAAGCAGGTACATTATAATTCCTCCCGCTCTTGATTAATTCCCTGATCTCTACCTTCAGATAAATAATCATCCGAAAAACTGTTTAATCCATGTAAAAAGGTTTCCCATTCTTTATCAACGGGGAACAAAATAACGGCCTCTCCTACTTTTTGTATATAAACATCTTCCCCCTGAAATTGATATTCTTTGGGAAGACGTACCGCCTGGCTTCTGCCATTAACAAATAAACGAGCTGTTTGCATAAATTTACCGCCTGATTTTAATATATACCATGATATATATTTTGTCAAGTGTTTTTAATGCTTTTAGTTTTACCCCAAGATTTAGTCATTTTTATGGTTTTGAGGTCCCTCTAACATTATTCATAATTTTAAAAAATAATTTTAAAAAAAACCGCAAAAACCGCATTTTTCTCTTGACACTTCCGAAATCCCAATGTATATTTGAATAGGAATGAACGTTCATTCCTATATTTTAATTGTCTATGAAGGAGAAAACTGTATGCCTATCCAATCAGGAAAACGGGAAGACCTCTTGAACGCCGCCCTCAAACTCATTGCCGGTCAGGGCTTCCATGCCGCACCCATGTCCCAAATCGCCGGGGAAGCCAATATCGGTGTGGGAACAATTTACCGCTATTTCAAGAACAAGGATGAACTGATTAACGGCCTCTACCTTGAAATCCGTAAACGCATGGCCGAGGCAATCGGCAAAGGGCAGGATTCAACGGCGCCGGTTAAAACACAATTTGTAAAATCTTTGCAGAATCTTATCCGCTATTTGATTGAACACCCTGAAGAAATTCAATTTACCGAACAATATGAAAATTCTCCGTTCATTACCGATGCGACAAAGGCAGAGATTGAAAAAATCGCCTCCCCCATTTTGGATCTACTTATTCGTGCCCAAAATGAAAAACTGTTAAAGCCGCTGCCTTTTAGCGTACTTATGTCGATGTTTTCCGGTGCGTCAATGGGGCTATTGAAAGCGTATTTGCAGAAAAAATCGTCCCCCGCAAAAATGAACGAAGCGATTGAGGCAATCTGGGATATGCTTATCCCAAAAAATATATGAGGAGTAAAACAATGAAGAAGTGTTTTATTGCAAGCGTGTTTCTTTTGGCGGCTTCCTTTTCGTTTGCACAAATAAAAGGGAATGTGGAAGTTTACGGCGGCGCAATGCTGTTTAATGAAACCAGCGGAATGAACGGCCCTGAAACCGTTTATAATTCTGCGACAGTCTCAACGGGCATTTCCGGCGGCGCTTATTTCAATGACTTTATAGGTCTAAAGGCCTATTTAGACTTTCTCATTCCAGTGACTTTTACTGCTGCACCTGACAATGGAATTGTGGTAACACGGAACGATTACCATTTTCTTTTGGGAATGGATGAATTTTTCGGCGTTGTTTTTAAGGTGTTTAAAAATGAACGGTTTACGGTTCCGGTAACGGCAGGATTTCACGGAAAATTGTTTTTTTCAACCATTGCGGATTATTCTACCACAGAGGCAAATAGCGGTATTGGTCTTGGAATAGGCATGGAATACACCTTTACCAAAAATTGGTATATTTTAGCACGGGTAAACGGTTCGTTTGATTTTCTCGGTTTCTCGATAAAAACACCAACCGGAAATAATGCAAATAAAAACGAGCAGTCAAAATTTGACATGGCGTTTATACAAACATGGGGTTTTGCGCCTCATATTGGTATCGGCTTTAGGTTTTAGGGGAATCATGGAAAATAATATTGTTTCTTATCGCAAGTCGGGTGTTATACTTTTATTGATCGGCGTTTTTGGCCTTATAAATGCCATTGGTGATATTATTACTTTGATATTGGCAATAACCAAATCGTATGAAGGTAACGGCCTTTTCTCTTTTTTCTTTCTCGTCTTTGCCAATCAACAATTATTTTTCATTGCCGGAACATTGACGCTGTTTTGCAATATTCTGTTTCTGGTATCTATACTTGGACGTAAATTATTTTTATTTCAACTATTTTTCTTTACATCCTGCATTATTGCACTTGTTCATTTACTGGTAAATTTGTTTGCCCTATATCCGCTTACCGTTTTTGATATTATGGTAAATACGAATATAAATGCATTGATTTCCGGTATGATTAATCCTATGCTTGGATTATTACGGACAATGTATCCGGTGTTTTTAATAACAGGAATACTTGTATCACTTGGGTTATTGATTGTCTGCTTTATATACTTCAAACGTTCAAAACGGATCGCGGTTTATTTTGGTTCAACTAATACAATACCCAGGAGCAGGTGGACAGGATCTTCTTTGCCGCCGCCGAATACATCTACAACGCCTACCGGGATACCAAGACCTGCGGAGTGCTGGAGCGGGACCCGGTCTACGGCATCACCAGGATAGCCGAGCCCATCGGGATTGTGGCGGCGGTTGTCCCCACCACGAACCCCACCTCCACGGCGATCTTCAAGGCTTTGGATCAGCCTGAAAACCCGGAACGCCGTGGTCTTTTCACCCCACCCCCGGGCCAAGGGTTGTACCAACGCAGCGGCCAAGCTGGTGCTGGACGCGGCAGTTGCCGGAGGGGATCATCAGCTGGATCGACGAGCCCAGTTTGGAAATGACCAATCTTGTCATGAAGGAAGCGGATATCATTTTAGCTACCGGGGGGCCCGGTATGGTGAGGGCGGCCTATTCTTCGGGCAAGTCCGCCATTGGGGTAGGCTCCGGGAATACACCGGCGATCATCGACGACAGCGCCGATGTGGTTCTGGCGGTAAACTCGATCATCCATTCCAAGACCTTTGACAACGGCATGATCTGCGCCTCCGAACAGTCGATTATTGCGCTGGACAAAGTTTACGATGCGGTGAAGGCGGAATTCATCGCCCGTGGCTGCTACTTCCTTAAACCTGCGGAAATTGAAAAGGTACGCAAGACCATCATTATCAACGGCGCGCTGAACGCGAAGATCGTCGGGCAGAGCGCCTTCAAGATCGCCGCTTTGGCGGGCGTGACGGTTCCCGAATCCACAAAGATACTGTTGGGTGAGGTGAGCAGCGTGGATATCAGCGAAGAGTTTGCACACGAAAAACTTTCGCCGGTGCTGGCCTTCTATAAAGCGAAGGATTTTGACGAAGCCCTGGACAAGGCGGAACAGCTGATCCGGGACGGCGGTTACGGACATACTGCTTCGGTGTACCTTAACGCCTTGACCGAAAAGGACAAACTTGACAGTTTTGGTCTGCGGATGAAGACCTGCCGAATCCTCGTGAACACCCCCTCGTCCCACGGGGGTATCGGGGACCTGTACAACTTCAAGCTGCTCCCCTCCCTTACCTTGGGATGCGGGTCCTGAGGGGGCAACTCAGTTTCCGAGAACGTGGGGGTCAAGCACCTGCTTAACATTAAGACTGTGGCGGAGAGGAGAGAAAATATGCTGTGGTTCAGGGCGCCTGAAAAGATATATCTTAAGAAGGGTTGCCTTCCGGCGGCCCTGGATGAATTGAAACACGTGATGAACAAGAAGCGGGCCTTTATCGTTACCGACAGCTTCCTCTACAAAAACGGCTACACCAAGGCGGTGACCGATAAGCTTGAAGAGCTTGGCATTGCGCATGATACCTTCTTCGATGTGGAGCCCGATCCCACCCTGGCCTGCGCCCGGATCGGAGCGGCCCAGATGACCGCCTTCCAGCCGGATGTGATCATCGCCGTGGGCGGCGGCTCCGCCATGGACGCGGGCAAGTGTGGTTGAGTATGAATAGAAAAGATTAAGAAAGGGCACGGAGGACACAAAGGGAATATAAAATTTCTTTTCTTCCTCTGTGGGCACTGTGGTTAAATATTCTTCGTTTTGATTTCTCATGAAAAGGAAATGTTCGGCGTATTGCACCCTATTGATTTTAGTATACGCTTGTCCATTGTTATACGCCATTATGCTTAAAGGATAAGGCGGCGGCCTTACGCTCCCCGCCTAGGGCGGGCAAAACACAATAGAGTTGTTCAGAAACTGAAGTTTTTGAACAACTCCGCTGAAAAGTGCAAAATGCTCTGCATTTTGCGAGACTTGTTTGAGAACCAACTGGGTTCTCGAACAAGTCCAATTACCATTCATGCGGATAATACTTACCTGTTGGCTCCGTGATATTGAATGTGTCCCCCGACGGCTCAATCACATAAAAACCATTTTTTAAGGCATAGGTTTTCTCACTATCACCAAAAACCAGCCCCGCAATAGCGCCCAAATATTTCCGTTTGTCATCATGCAAATCCGCATATTTGCGCAGTTTTTCCATGCGCTCAACATGGTCGTTTATATCGTCAATATTGGGCTTGGTCTTTGTTTCAACGATCATCACCTTGTCGCCGTTTTCCAGAAAAACATCAACCTCAGTGAAAATACCGTGTTCTTTGTCGGTAATTTTGGTATCGGGGTTTGCCTTGGTAAAGATAAAACCCAGTTCGTTAAACTTCGCCACCAGATTTGGCACAACCATATATTCAACCATTTCACCGAAACGGTTGCCCAGTTTTCCAAGCCGTTTATCGGTCTCTTTCATTTGCCGATCGGTCTCTTTCATCTGTTGGGTGGTCTCTTCCTGCCTTCGGGCGGTCTCTTTGACAATACGGTCGGTCTCTCGCAACATAGCCCAAATTTCATCGGCTGCGGCTTTCCACTCCGGCATTGTTTGTGTGGCTTCCATAGTTTGCTCCTATAATGAGTATATCCCATTTCCGGATTTTGAGAAAGCCGCCAACGGGTAAAACCCGTCCCCTTTTCGCAGTTTTTCAGAGTAACTCCAAGAAAAACTACAGAAGGGTAGAAAAACGAGAGAAACCTTATAGGAGTTTGGAACCGGCTCAAATAAAAAAAATAACCAGGAACACACCCGCCATGGATGGCCGCAGCTCAAGGACAGGCGCGTTTCCGGTAGGACAGCCAGTACAGCCCCCCACCATCCCCGCTCCCCCGGTGATGTTTCCCAGGCTTACCGGAAGCAGGTTTCTGATGACAAAGCTGCCCCAGTTAAGAGCGGTCAGGGCTTCCGATCCCACATGGGACTGCTCCGCCCAGACCGGGTTTGACTTGGCCAGAATCTCCGCCGGTGTACGCGCTTCCATGTTTTCATTATAATACAAAAAGGAGAAATCAATAAACCATGACGGAAGACTGGTGGCAGAGTGCGGTGGTGTATCAAATTTATCCCCGCAGTTTTAAGGATTCAAACGGGGACGGCCTTGGGGACCTGCCGGGGATTACGATCAAGCTCGATTACCTTGCGGAACTGGGTATCACCGCGATCTGGCTCTGCCCGGTATTCCGGTCCCCCATGGCGGATAACGGTTACGACATTTCCGATTACCGCGGCATCAGCCCCGGCTTCGGCAGCCTGAACGATATGGAAACGCTGATCGCCGAAGCGGACAAACGGGGGATCAAGATCTTTCTCGATCTGGTGCTGAACCATACTTCGGATCAGCATCCATGGTTCAAGAGCGCCGTCTCGGACCCCAAAAGCCCCTACCGGGATTATTACATCTTTCGCAAAGGTGCGGATGGGAAGCCCCCGACCAACTGGCGCTCGATCTTCGGCGGCCCGGTTTGGGAGAGCGTCCCCAGCGGCAGCGCCGGGGCTATGGATGGTGGCGGCGAATATTATCTTCACATCTTCGCAAAGGAACAGCCGGACCTGAACTGGGAAAATCCCAAGCTCCGTCAGGAACTCTACGATATGATCCACTGGTGGATGGACAAGGGCGTTGCCGGTTTCAGGATCGACGCCATCAGCTATATCAAAAAGGACCCCGCATACCCCAACCTTCCGGTGGACGGTCCCGACGGGCTTGCGGACCTGGTCCCCTGCTGCCTCGTTTTTCCGGGGATCGAAAAATTCCTCGCCGAACTGCGGGACAAGGTCTTTAAGCCCCGCAACGCCTTTACCGTGGCGGAAGCCTACGGGGTGCGGCCGGAACAGCTGCGGGACTATGCCGGCGAAGGGGGCCTCTTCTCGGCCATTTTTGACTTTACCTACACGGACCTGGAAAACGGAATCTGGTACAAAACCTGGCTGCCCTCCGCAGCGGAACTGCGGGACCTGATCTTCAGAAGCCAGAAGGGCCTTTTGGGTAAGGGCCGGGGGGCGCCCTATTTTGAAAACCACGATCAGAACCGCAGCCCCAACCGCTACCTGCATCCTGAGCAGTGGACCAGGGAAGGCAAAACCATGCTGGGGATACTGTTCTTTTTCCTCCAGGGCATTCCCTTTATCTATCAGGGCCAGGAACTGGGGATGACCAACTATCCCTGGAAGAGTCTGGACGAATTCAACGACGTGTCTACCTTTGACCAGTATCAGCGGGCCCTGGCGGCGGGTTTCTCAAAAGATGATGCTTTCAGATTTATACAGCACCGGTCCCGGGACAATGCCCGCACACCCATGCTCTGGGACAATAGCCCTAATGCGGGTTTTAGCAGCGGCAAACCATGGCTTCCGGTACACCCCGACTATGTTTCGATCAATGCAGAAGCGGAACGGCAGGACGCCAATTCGGTTTTTGCTTTTTACCGCAGCATGATCGCCCTGCGGAAGAAACACCCTGATCTGTTCTTTGCCGGGGACTTCATTCCCCATTGCGAGGATAACCCTTCGCTTATTGTCTATGAACGATCATACCAAAAAGAAGGGCGGCATGAGCGGGCCCTGGTGATCTGTAATTTTTCGGATGAGAAGCAGCGCCTGGATATCTCCAATATCGGCGGCAAGGGCGCAAAGGGTATTGATCGGGGTGCGCTGGTTCTGCTGGGAAACCGACGAAACGCCGGCGCCTCCATCGGCAGGGAAAGCAGCGGCAATATCCTTTTGGAGCCCCTGGAAGGGCTGGTCCTGGGGCTCTAAAATCGTTATACTCTTAAAATGCTTTTCCCCCTTGTTTTAGTATTACTGTTCATTGCCCTGCCTCTTTCCGCACAGACCGCACCGGGCTTGCTTGACCTTGAAGGCCCGGCCCTTGTTTCCCGGGCGGCGGTGCTTATGGATGCGGAAACCGGGACGGTGCTCTACGCCAAAAACCCCGATGAAAAAATTCCCCCCGCGTCGCTGACAAAGCTGATGACCATCCACATCGCTTTAAAGGAAGCTGCGGCCGCCGGGCTGTCTCTGGATAAAAGTATCACCCCCCCGCGGGAAAGCTGGGCCATCAATCAACCCTACCGGTCAAGCCTGATGTTCCTTGCGGCGGGGCAGACGGTAAGCCTCCGGGAACTGCTTTTGGGATTGGCGATCCCCTCGGGGAACGACGCCGCAGTTGCGGTGGCCCTGCAGTTTGCCCCATCGGTAGCGGGCTTTACGGAACTGATGAACCGGGAAGCCCGCAGGCTGGGGCTTATTGCAACCCGTTTTGTGGAACCCTCGGGGATTTCGGAAGACAATATGACCACCGCCATGGAGTTTGCCCGCTTCTGCCGCATCTACTTGCAGCAACACCCGGAGACCCTGGCGGAACTTCATTCGGTTCCTGAATTCGCCTATCCAAAGATCAGCAATGTTGCGGAAGCCTACCATGACCGGCCCGGCACCATTATCCAGACCAATCACAATACCCTCTTAAAAAGTTTTGCCGGGGTAGACGGGCTCAAAACCGGTTACATTGACGAAGCGGGTTACAATATTGCGCTCACCGCAGAGCGGCAGGATACCCGGTTTATCGCAGTAATACTGGGGGCACCTGCGGCGTGGCGCGGAGACCGGATTCGGGACGAGGACGGCCAAAAACTCCTCTCCTGGGCCTTTGAAAATTTCAGAACGATCCGCCCCATCCTTGGGCACATTGATAGTGTGCGGCTCTGGAAGGGCAAGGCAAAATTCGCGGAACTGAGGGCCGGTGAAGCGCCGGAGTTCACCGCCCCCGCCGGCCGGGGCGCCAAACTTTGGCTCTCCACGGAGATAAGCGATCCCCTTATCGCCCCCCTCCCCGTCCATTACAAGGCCGGGGACCTCATCCTCTCCGATGAACAGGGGGAACTGCGGCGCATCCCCCTCCTGACCGTAAAGGGATACGAACAGGGAAATTTCTTTAAAAGGGGATGGGATAGCCTGCGGCTTTTCTTCAGAAAATTATTTCACAAAAAATAACAGTGAAGATGACGCCTAACGGGTTATAAAGCGCCTTATCTTGCGTGTTCAATCAGGGTCGAGACCGGCACCACGGTGTAGCCGGCGCGGACCAGGGCGTCCAGCAGCACGTCGATGCGGAGGAAGAGGTAGTCGCTGCGGCCCCCCGAGAGCATGCCCAGGCGCAGGGGGATAATTGAGCCGGGGCGCTTCATGTTGATGATCCGCTCTATCATGTCAGAGGCGGTATATTGGGGGACCCCCAGACGTTTGGCGTCATCCCGGCTTACCCAGTCCATGGGGTCCACATCGCGGCCTACGGTCCGGTAACCGGCCCTGGCGGCGGCGGCGATTATTTCGGATGAGGCGGCAAAAAAGGGCGGATGCCAGAGGAGGCTGAGTTCCCTTTCGGCGGCCTGGTAGAATTCATCTTCGTTACGGGCAAGACCCCGGGCGATAAAATCATTGCCGATGCGGTAACGGGAATCGGAAAGGTCGATGGGGGCGAAAAACATGGATGCTGTTTCGTGGCCCATTTCGGCGATGATCTTTGCCGCCGAGGGATAGCGGCGGATAAATTCGCCGTTCATAAAAAAGCTTGCCCGAAAGCCGAAACGGTTTAGGGCTTCCAGTACCCGGGGCAGGCCTGCGGCGTCATCGTAGAGATCAAAACAGAGACTCAGTTCCCGCAGGCCGTTCCGTGAGCCATGGGTAAAAAATCCCACCTGGGTATCATCCCCCGGAATGTCGCCGGTCACGGTCTCCCGCTGGTATTGGATCGCGGGCAGCAGGGGGACGGTGCCCACCGCAGCGATGTTACGGATCATGGGAAGGTTTTCGTAGGGGCCGCCGCTTTGCTGTTCCAGGTATACCCGATAACGGCCGGAACTGAGGGAGGAAGCACGCAGGCCGGGATTGGCAGCTTCGGTCCAGGGTTTGCTGCCGTCGGTGGCAAACCATGTCCCGCCGGTCCGGGCCAGGATACGGGAGGCCGTACCCTCAGCGCCCTTTTCCTCAAAACCGTATTCTGCGGCGCCGGAAAGGCAGACCAGGCTCCGCTGCCCGTTTACCTGCACCCGCTCGATCCGCTGATCATCGCCGGAAATAAATTCTTCGTTGCTGACCCATATGCAGGAAAAAGAGGGTCTGGAGCTGACCACCCGCAGGCGCCGCCAGTTAATATAATCGTAAAGGACTATGCCATTCCCGCCCCAGAACAGGGCCTTGGTCCCGTCCGGGGAAAGGGCCGCGTTGGGGCCCACCGGGGATTCCAGGGAAACAAATTGCAGGTCCCCGCCGGCAGCGCCGGGGGTATTACCGGCTGTGGAAAGCCGGTAGAGCATGAGCTGGGGCCCTTCCTTCCTCAAGGTGGAAGCGCTCACCGTAATCGTTCCCGAGGGGGACCAGAGCACGTTGATATCAACACAGGATTGGGGAAGCATCACATAGGGCAGGCTGGATTCAAAACTGATATTAAAATCGTCCAGTTCCAGGGGATAGTAAAAAATATTCCGCCCCCCCTTGTTCAGCAGGAGGGACCGGGAATCCGGGGCTATCCAGAAGGAATCAAAGTTACTGTCAAAGTCGAAGGGTATCTTCCCCGCCACATTCCCAATCTCAAGAAAATCCGCATAGAGGGCCCGGGCAAAAAGTTCGGAGCCCCGGACCCGGAAAACCGTAAAGCCCTTGATGTAAAAGAAATCGCCGGTCCGGCCCCAGGAAACCGAATTGATCGCCCCTTCGCCGATAAGGCGGTACCGCTCATCAACCGGGACCGGCTGGACGGGATTCACCGTGTAGTAATACAACCTGCCCCCCCGGCTGTAGACAAAGACCCGGGAATCGGGGCTCCAGCAGGCGGGGAAGGTCCGGTCAGGGCGCTCCACATTGGCGGCGACTATTTTCTTTTCCCCCAGTTGGGTATCAACAAGCGTCAGGTTCCCATAGGCGGGGCTCACCGCTTCCACGTAGAGGATCCACCGGCCGTCCAGGGAAGCCGCCATACTCTCCGCCCGTCCGCCCGCCGCGGGGGCCCCTGCGGCGAATGAGGGGAAACCGGGCACTCTCTGGGGAAGCCCCCCGCTGACGGGGATACGCATGGCGCCGAAGGCGTTCTGCACCTGAACAACCCGGTTATTGGCCAAAAGGTCCATCTTTTCGGGGAAGGCGGTAATCTGCTGCAGCGCAAGGTCCGTAA
>BNVE01000047.1 GCA_025997875.1 Spirochaetia bacterium | reverse complement strand
ATAATATGTGATAATAATATAGCGACTGATATACGGAAAAATTTCGCTGTTTTTGTTAAAGTAGAAGACGGCAAGCGAGACAATGGGCGGTGAGTGGAGTTCAAACGTGTGCGCTTCCAATCTAACCCGGCAGGGTTACAAACCCCGGCTCATCCCCAAAAACAGCGTCCGAAAGCGGCGGGGGGGGCGGGCTGGCCGTAAAACCGGCGTCGGAAGACGCCCCGGGGGATACATTAGTTCCAGCCCTAGTATAGCTTTCTTTGGCATTCTGGTCCATACCTGCCCCGCCCCGGGCAGGACTCTCCATCAGGGAGGGCTCCATCGGGGAATCGGGGCTGAAACTTTCCAGATTGACTTCCTGTAGAACCGGCGGCATGGGCTCCCAGGGGGAGTCGTCCTGGGGCGGGGGCGGCGGGCCCGGCGCAGCGGGCTTGGGCCCGCCCGTGGGGTGATCCGCCAGGTCCGCAATATTATCCAGGTCATTTTCGGGCCGGTCTTCTTCGGGGATAAGCGCATCCTCGGGGATGTTTTCGTCTTCAACGGAAATATTCACCCGGGAACCGGAATCGCCGTCCAGGAGCAGATTATCCCCTTCCCGGGGGGGCGCCGCGAGGATTTCCGGGATAAAGCGGTTAATCAAAACCCAGATTCCGCTGCTCAGGGCAAAAAAACCAAGTCCGCAGAAAAGGGAGCGGATAAGGGAAATAGGGGTCCCCCCGCCTGAGGCGATCCCGATGAGGAGAGAAAGTATAAAACCTGATACCGCGGCAAGGCCGCTCACCTTCAGATTTATCATCCCGATTCCCCTATGCGCGGCCGAAGAGCCGTTTCATCATGGAGGCAAATCCCCCGGTTTCCCGGGGCTCGCTTTTTTCCATCCGCTGCACAATGTGCTGGACGCAGAGGCTGGCCTTGCATTTGGGGTCGATAACCATGAAGGGCCGCTGCCGCAGCACCGCCTGGGAAACCACCGCGTCGTCGTAGATAAAGCCCAGATAATCCACCTTGAGGTTGAGGAACTGGCCGGCGATATTGGTCATCCGGTCCGCCACCTTCTTCGCCTCGGCGGCGCTCTTTACCCGGTTCACCACCAGTTTAAGCCCCATGTTCAGGTTGTCGTATTCGGTGGCGATGATCTTGATGATCCCGTAGGCGTCGGTTATGGCGGTGGGTTCCGGGGTGGTGATGATCACCGCGTCTTCCGCGGCGGCGATAAAATCCAGCACATTGCTGGACACACCGGCGCTGGTATCGATGATGATGATATCCGCATTGGAAAGGGTGTTGAGTTCCTCGATAAAATTCTGCCGCTCGTCCTCGGTAAGGTTGGCGATTTTGGAAAAGCCCGAAGCCCCTGCCACGATGGAGATACCGTAGTCGGTCTCCACCAGAATTTCCTTCATGGTCTTCTGTTTGCGGATCACGTGGTAGAGGTTCCATTTGGGGATCATGTTGAGCATGACGTTTACATTGGCAAGCCCCAGGTCGGCGTCCATGACCACCACCTTTTTTCCCAGCCGGGCATAGGCCAGGGCCATGTTGACCGAAAGGTTGGTCTTCCCCACCCCGCCCTTGCCGGAGGTTACCGTGATGATACGGGTCTTCCCCCCCCTGGGGGCCTGATCGCCGCCATTCGCGCCCCTGGCGCCGCCCTTACGGGATGCGTCCCCGTTCTTGTAAAACGGGACCCCATTGCCTGTCCCGGCGGGTTTTTCCCCGGCGCCGTTTTTCTGTCTTACAATCTCCCGCAGTTTTTCCGCTTGATCTTCCATCCCTATCTCCATTGATTCTGATCTGATTTATTGACTGGGAACCTTTCCTCGATCTTTTGCCGGTTTACCTTGAACCCTTCC
This sequence comes from Spirochaetia bacterium, assembly GCA_025997875.1. Lineage (GTDB taxonomy): Bacteria > Spirochaetota > Spirochaetia > Treponematales > Breznakiellaceae > BNUT01. The sequence continues at coordinate 25,743 of BNVE01000047.1, read as the reverse complement.
AGGTTGGTCAAAAAGTGGACCACATTGGCCTTCTGTATGTCGCTGGGCACGGTCTGCCCGTCGGTTATATAGGACACGGATTTTCCCCGTTCCGCAAGGGCGCTGATCACATTTCCCATCCCGCCGGTTTCGTCCAGTTTGGTGATGATCACCGACCGGTAATTGAAGGGCTCAAACTGGCGCAGTATTTCTACCAAATCGCCGGACTTGGTGGCCGCCGCCATGGCAAGGTGCAGCTCCGCCCGGCTGCCGCAGACGTCCAGGATATGCTTCATCTCCCCCAGCTTTACCGCATCCCGGGGGCTCTTCCCAAAGGTGTCGATAAGGACCAGGTCCACCCCCTCCGAATAGAGGGCGAGTTCCTTCCGCAGATCCTCCCGGTTGTCCACATAGGAAACGGGGATGCCCATGATGCCCCCGTAGGCCTCGATCTGGGCCCGGGCGCCGATACGCAGGGCGTCGATGGTGATCATCCGCACCGAAAGGGGCCGCTCCTCCGAATTGGAGAGGCCGAAGATCGCCGCAAGCTTGGCGATGGTGGTGGTTTTTCCCACCCCGGTGGGTCCCACCAGGATCATAATCCGGGGGAGGCTTAAGGGGGCTTTTTCCTTATATATACTGATGGTCTCCCCGATCCACTCCAGGGCCTTGTCCTGGAGGGCGTCAAAATCCTCCAGGGTTTCCAGGGAACATTCCTTCCGCACCCTTTCAAGGAGCCTGGCCCGGTACGGGGCGGAAAAATCGTTCAGGACAAGGAGTTCTTCCAGACGACTTATATTGGGTGGGTCCTCCGGAGCGGGAGAAGCGGCAGCGGAAATGGCCCCGATTTTTTCCTTGATGTCCTTCAGTTCCTGGAGTATCGGCGGCAGTGTGGCGTTCCCCGTAGCCGCCAAAATCTTCTGCCGCTCCGCCGCAAAATCCAGGGGTACGCTACGCAAAACCGGCTCCTTATAGGGATCCGGTTCCCGCAGGACATTGGAACGGGAAAGGGAAATTCCCCCGCCCCCGGGGGGCAATCCGGAAAGGCCCCCTCCCGCCGGGCCTGCAAGGCGGCTTTCCCCTCCGGAAGAACCGATGCCCTGGTAACTAATTTTACCGGCGGCGTTCATCACGAAGTCCTTGGGAACATAGCCCTGCATTTCAACTTCATCATGGGCAAAGAGGCCAAAGATGCCCCCCACGCGCACGGTCCGCTGGGTCATGACGATAGCCCTGTCTCCGTGTATTTTGTGTATCTTGCGGAGGCATTCATCGTGGGTAAGGGCCTGTTCGGTAAAGTAATCCATTTTCATGCCCCCCTACGCCGCAGCCTGGTTTTCAAGCTTGATGACGCCCACCGCTTCCAGGCTTATGTCCTGTACGATCTCGGACACCGAAAGGATCACCAGTTCCGGCAGTTCCCGTTCGGAGGATGATTTTACCAGGGCCCGGGCTGCGGCGGAACAGAGCACGATGGGGAACCAGCCCTTTTCCTGCACCGCCGCCACAGCCCGGGAAAGGGAGTGTATCCAGGCGTTCTGCACCGCAGGCTCCAGGGCCGAAATGACCCCGGAACTGGTTTCCAGCCGGCTGTCGATGATCCGCTGTTCCAGGGCCTGGTCTATGGTCAGCACCCGCAGAACCCGGTTCTCGTCGGCGTACTGGTGGCAAATCTGCATGCCCAGGGCCTGCCGGGCCTTCTCGGTTAGGAAGCCCACGTCCCGGGAGGCGGGGGCGTAATCGGCGACCGCTTCCAGGATGGACACGGTGTTCCGGATGGAAACCCGCTCCCGCAGCAAGCCCTGCAAGACCTTCTGGATTTCCCCCAGGCTCACCGCCTTCTGGGACTCCTCCACCACCGCGGGGTATTCCTTCTTGAGGGTGTCCAGGATCGCCTGTGTTTCCTGGCGGCCCAGAATGTCCTGGGCATGGCGTTTGATGATCTCCGTCAAATGGGTGGCGATAATCGAAGGGGGGTCCACCACGGTGTAACCGGCCCGTTCCGCCTCGTCCCGCTTGTCCTCCCCAACCCAGAGGCTGGGAAGCCCGAAGGCGGGGTCCCGGGTCTTTTCCCCGGGAATCTCATCGGTAACCGTGCCGGGGTTGATGCAGAGGTAGTAACCCATGCGTATCTTCCCCCGGCCCACATCGACTCCCTTGATCTTGAAACAGTACTCCGAAGGCTCAAGCAACATATTGTCGATGATCCGTATCCGGGGAATAACCAGCCCCAGGTCCAGGGCGGACTGGCGGCGGACCCCCTGGACCCGCTCCAGAAGTTCCGCCCCCTTGTCCTTGTCCACCAGGGGAATAAGGCCGTAGCCCAGTTCCAGGGAAAGGGCGTCCAGGGGCACCACCGGGGACATTTCCCCGCTGTCATCCTTCGCCTTTTTCGTTTTATCCGCGGATTTGGCCATCATCTCGTCAAAATCCGCCTTCTTCTTCTGGGTACGCCCGATGTTGAAGGCGGTAAAGCCCATAAAAACGGCCATGGGAATCAACACATACCAGGGAAAACCGGGGAGCAGGGCAAAGCCCAGCAGCACCACCGCAGAGACCCAATAGATTTTTGCGGACCGGGAGAATTGCAGTATTGCCTGTTCCCCAAGGTCTCCGGGGGCGGCGGCACGGGTAACCACGATGCCCATAGCGGTGGACACCAGCAGGGCCGGGAACTGGCTCAAAAGACCGTCACCCACTGCAAAGGAAATATAGTTGCTTATTGCCGAGCCGATGGGCTCCCCGTGGATGACCATCCCGATGATGACCCCCCCCAGGACATTGACCACGGTGATAAAAATCCCTACCTTGACATTTCCGCTGATAAACTTGCTGGCCCCGTCCATGGCCCCGTAGAAGTCAACTTCCTGCTGCAAATCCTTCTTGCTGGTCTTCATCTCCTCTTCGGTGATGGAGCCGGAATTGAACTCCGCCTCGATAGCCATCTGCTTGCCGGGCAAACCATCCAATGCGAACCGGGCCGCCACTTCCGACACCCGGGTGGCCCCCTTGGTAATAACCACCACCTGGACCGCGATAATCACGATAAAGATGATGAACCCCACCACCAGGCCCTCGGTTCCGCCGGAACCGACCACGAAGGAAGAGAAGGCCCGGACCATACGGCCGTCAAATTTCTCCCCCAAAGTCAGGATAAGCCGGGTGGAGGAAACGTTCAGGGCCAGGCCGAAAACGGTAACCACCAGGAGCACCGTGGGGAAAAGGTTGAAGTCGGTAGCTTTTTTGGTATAGAGCACGATGAGCAGTATCAAAAGGGAGATGATCAGATTCATGGCCATAAAGGTATCCAGAAGTATCGTGGGGAGGGGCACGATCAGCATAATAACTACGGTGATCACCCCCAGAGGTATCAGCATATCCCGGATATTCCCCAAGGGTTTCCCTCCGGGAAACCCAGGATTCCCCCCAGAGTTCCTGTTCTCGCTTGCGCCGGCTTCCCGGCCTGCCCTTACTGCGTCAGCCATTTTTTACTACTCCAAATATATTGGACTTGTTCAACAACCCGGTTGGTTGTTGAACAGGTCCTTTTTAAGCGGTTGTTATTCAGAAACTGAAGTTTCTGAATAACTCTATTGCTCATCATGATCTATCCCTAAGCCCCCAGGTCCGCAGCGTTTGTACCGGCAGCGTTTGCATTAGCGGCGTTTGTCCGGGCGGCATCCGCTGCGGCCTGGGCAGCAGCCCTGCGCCGATCTTCGTTAATGTGCATCACCTTGCTCAAGACCGTGGCAACCACCGTCCAGTAGGCTTCGGGGATGATGTCCCCCACTTCGGCCTCCGCGTAGAGGGCCCGGGCCAGGGGCCGGTTCTCCACGATGGGAACCCCGTTATCCGCAGCGATTCTGCGAATCCTGAAGGCCATCTCATCCTCCCCCTTGGCGGTCACCTGGGGGGCCTGCATGGCGTCCCGGTTGTATTCCAGGGCAACGGCGAAATGGGTCGGGTTCGTGATCACCACATCCGCCTTGGGCACATTGATCGCCATGTTCTGGGTCATGATCTCCCGCATACGGCTGCGGAGCCGGGACCGTATATGGGGGTCCCCTTCGTACATCTTCCGCTCTTCCTTCACCTCTTCCTTGGACATCTTGAGGGATTCCCGGTATTTCCAGCGCTGGAACATAAAGTCCGGTATGGACAGGGCCATGAGGAGCAGGGCGGAGATGATGAGCATCCGCGCCGCAAGGCCGGCCACAAAGGTGATCCCCGTCCAGAGGCCTGCGGTCTGTAATCTGGTCAGCTTCTCGATATTTGAAGTGATAAGGATATAAGCCACAACCCCTATGATCGCCATCTTGACGATGGATTTGATAAAGTTAAAACCGCCTTCCCCGGAAAAAATATTGGTCCGCTGAAAATACTGGCCGAACCGGGGGATTATCCGGGTAAAATCCGGGACCAGGGGCTTGGTGGTAAAGAGGAAGCCGGTCTGGACCAGGTTAGAGAAGAGCGCCGAAACCACCGCAATACTGAGCACCGGCGCCACCAGTTTGATAAAGTAGGTAAAAAAGACCCCTCCCACAATACGATCATTGGCAGGGTCCAGTTCAGTCGCCCGGAGCATAAAAAACTTCACCATCTCTACACAGGTACGGAACATCCAGGGCATCAGAATCACCAGGGTAATAGCCGGCAGCAATAGCCCCAGCGCGCCGATCAGCTCCTGGCTCTTGGCAACCCGCCCCTCTTCCCGGGCCTTCTGTATCTTGTATTCCGAAGGCTCCTCAGTCCTGCCCTCGTCTTCCGCCGCAAACCACTGCAAGTCGATGGACAGGGCGGCTTCCAGGCCGGAAGAAGAATTCAACCGCAAAGTCGAAGAAGGCGAAAAAGAAGAAGAAAGAAATTTAACCACAGAGGGCACAGAGGAAGCACAGAGTTCACAGAGAATATTTGAATTTAGTTCTTCCCCTCTGTGAACTCTGTGTCCCCTCTGTGTCCTCTGTGGTTGATCTTCCTTCTTCATCTTTGTAATCACGAAACGCCCCCGATCTGCTGACCGATTTGGATGTACAGCGTTTCCAGGCTGCGGAAGCCGGCGTCTACTACCCGGCCAAAAGCTTCCATCATGAAGGGCATGGTGGCATAGATGAGGAGGAAGGCGACGGTGATGGAAATGGGGAAGCCTTCGGAGAGGATGTTGATCTGGGGGGCGGCTTTGGAGATAAGCCCCGTGGCCAGGGAGGTAAGGAAGAGGGTTCCCAAAATCGGCATACTGATGACGATGGCGTCCAGAAAGAGTTTTGAAAGGCCCGCCAGGAGCATACCCACAACATGTTCGCGGCCTTCCACCAGGGAAACAATGTTGATGGTCTGAATCGAACGCCAGAAGCCCCCCAGGAAAAGCTGCTGGAAACCGCTGTTGGACAGGAACACCAGCATGGCTACCAGGTTGAGGTACTGGCCCATGAGGGGGTTTTCAATCTGGGACAGGGGGTCGAAGGTTTCCGACGCCCCAAAGCCCATCTGGAGGGAGAAAAACTGGCCCGCCGTGGAGAAGGCGGTAAAGATCAGGGTTAAATAAAACCCGGTGATGATCCCGATGATCCCCTCTCCGATAATGAGGTAGATAAAATTGAGCCCATAGGGGGCAAGGTCCCAGCCCGTAACCAGGGCGGTGGGAAACGCCGCATAGGCGGCAAAGCCCGCAAGGGAAATTTTTGCAACCTGGGGAATGGCGTCCGAAGAAAGGAGGGGTGATATTTCAATGATAGCCAGGGCCCGCACGGCAATCAGGAGAAACGCGGGCGCCGCCGCTAAAATTTCGTTAAGCATCCCCTCTTCTATCAATTACTCAAACTCCTTGCATAAAATCTGTGCAGTTTGGCCGCAGGACAAACTGCAAGACATGGCGCTATTGCGCCATGTCAGGGATCCGCTGGAAAAGCTGCACCGTATAATCACCCAGGAGGGAGAAACCCAGGCCCCCCAGCAAAGCCAGCACCAACAGAATCGCTATCACCTTGGGCACAAAGGTTAAGGTCTGCTCCTGTATCTGGGTGGTGGCCTGCAGGATGGCAACCACGAGCCCTACCACAAGGGCGGATAACAACAGGGGTGCAGCCAGCATAAGCACCTCCCGAATTCCCCCCTGCAAAAGGGTGGTAATATCACCGATACTCATTGCTTACCCCAGTACAAAAGAATGGACCAACTGGTCCGTCAAAAGACTCCATCCGTCCACCAGTATGAACAGGATGAGCTTGAAGGGCATGGATATCATCACCGGAGGGAGCATGATCATACCCATGGACATGAGGGCGCTTGCCACCACCATATCAATGATGATAAAGGGAATAAACAACAGTATCCCTATTTTAAAAGCCACGGTAAGTTCGTTCAGGATAAATGCGGGGATAAGCACGTAGGTGGGGATATCGTAGATATCGTTCTCCGGCCTGTCGAGCCCGCGCATGGCCATAAAGAGCTCTATGTTTTTTTTTCCGGAATCGCTCCTCATCTGGCGGAACATAAAAATCTTTAAGGGCGCTTCCGCTTCGCGGTAAGCCTCCTGCACAGAAATGTTACCGTCCGCCATGGGCCGCAGGGCGTTATTGTAGATCGTTTCCAGGGTGGGCCACATGATAAAGACGGTCATAAAAAGGGCTATCCCCATAAGCACCGTGTTCGGGGGCACCTGCTGAAGGGAAAGGGCCCGTTTGATAAAGTCCAGAACAATGGAAATACGCAGGAAGCTCGTCATAAGGATGATAATACTGGGGGCCAGTGACAGAACCGTGAGGAGCAGCAGAACCTGGAGGGAAAAGGCCACTTCCTGCCCGGTTTCGGGGTTCCGCACCGCCAGATCGATAAAGGGAATGACCGGGGTCGCCGGAGGGGTGGGGATATTCATGGTCCCCCGGGTGGAGAGGTCCGGAAAAGGCTGTGTCTGGGCTTTTGCGCCGGGAACAAAAACAAGGGCCCCTGAAACAAAAAAGGCCGCAAGGATCAGGATGGGTATGGATCGTTTTTTCATGGCTACAGGCCCTTTAGCCGTTCACGGCGTTGGCGGATATTATTCAGGCTGTCCGATCCCGCAGCGGAGGGCTGGCCGGCGGAACCCAAACGGCGGAGCAGGGCCTTAAAGTCCAAAAAACGCCCCGGATGAATTTCAGCATTCCTGCGGGATTCATCAAGGAGCAGGGCGTCCACCGCATCCTGCTCCTCAAGTTCGGCAATAAGATTAACCCCGCCGTCGCTTGCCCCCACAAGCCATGCCTTGGTCCCCAGGGTGATCACATGGGCAAAACGGTTCTGCCCCAGGGGGGCGCTGGCAAGGACCCGCAGATGAGGGTCCTGCTGCCGGGCGGGACGGGCCATTTTTTTAAACAGATAGACAATGCCGTAAATAGCCGCCGCAACCAGGGCAAGCGCCAGGATCGTGCGGAGGATGACAAAAACAGAGACGGGCCCCCGGGAAACAACGGCGGTACCATCACCGGCCTCCGCTCCGTTAAAGGTCATGACCTGTTCCGCAGCCTGCAATTCCGCAGCCCGCAGTTCCGCAGCCCTCAATTCCGCAGCGGTAGGAGCCGCCGCTTCCTGTTCCTGGGCGGATACGGGGGATATAAAAATAAACACACCGGCGATGAGAAAAACCGCACATAGGGTGAGAAAAATATTATGAGGATACCATTCCGACGCGTTCAGTTTTTCCCCTCCCAAGTACAAACTGACTTAATAAACTGGCTAAAAAACCGCAGGTTTTTTAGCTAACATTCTTCTTTGGTTTTTTCAACCCATCTCCGTCATGCGCTCCATGGGGCTCACAATCTCGGTGACCCGGACGCCGAAGTTTTCATCGATAACCACTACTTCCCCTTTGGCGATAAGCTTATGGTTTACCAGGATGTCCACGGGCTCGCCGGCGAGTTTGTCCAGTTCGATGATGGTCCCTTCGCCCATGCCCAGGATTTCTTTAATCAGCTTACGGGTACGGCCCAACTCGACGGTCATCTCCATGAATACGTCCATGATAAGGCCGATGTTTCCCGCTTCCTGGGCGGTGGGCCGGGAAACCAGGCTGGGGAACTGTACCGATTGTACGTTGGCCGGCTGTCCCACGGGGGACATTCCCATCATATTGTTCATACCGGGCATTCCGCCGCCTCCCATTGCGCCGCCCAGGGCGCTTAAATCCATGCCCCCCAGGGAGGGGGCGGGGTTCAGGGCGCGGGCAATATCCCCCGCAACCGCGGGACCCAGTATTTCCCAAAACTGATTGTTCTGACCGTCCCCCAGATTAAGCTGATAGGCTGCTACGAAAAAATTCCCCCCGGGCAGGGCCGCAACGGCCTTGGGCACATTGGCTGCCTCCGGAGGCGCATTGGCAATGGACTTGTTGCCGGTTTTTCCCGTCAGGGCGGTTATCTGGGAGCCCACAATGGTCCCAATCGCCTCGCCGATAACCGACATGGCCATCTCGTCAAGCTCGATATTTTCCTCTTTGGTCATGAGCCCCGCGATACTCTTTGCGGCAGCTTCGGGCAGCAGAAACATATGTTCGCCGGGAAAACCGGAACTGAAATCAACTTTAATGGCGGTTACCGTGTCGGGAAGCTGGGCCAGGAAGGCGTCCCGGTTGATAAAGCTCCCCTGGGGCCCCGTGATGGTAACCGTAGCGCCGGTCATGCTGCTGAGGTTGGAAGATTGTGCGGCAACAGTGGAAGACAGAAAACCCTGAAGGGCCTGCCGGTCCGGTTCCGAACCGCCGCCCGCAGGGGCCGGGCCGCCGGGGCCTGAATCTACACCTGCCAACAGGGCGTCTATTTCATCCTGCGAAAGAGCGCCGTCGCTCATAATGCTTCCTCCCCATCGGTGGACAGTTCTTCAAATTCATCCTGCTCAACTTCTGCGAGCTTTTTGACAATCTGCACCGCCATTTTTTTCCCGATAACACCGGGCCGGCACAAAAACTTTTTCTTGCGGCCGATGTTAAGCGAATAGGTATCCCCAACACGGGTATTGTAAAGCCGCACCACATCCCCCATCCGGAGGGCAAGCACGTCCTTAATGGGGACCTGTATTTTTCCTATTTCGGCTACCACGTCTACATCGACGGTTGAGAGCTTTTCCTTAAGTACATTGAGGTTTTCCGTGGTGGCCCCCCGGCGTACCGAGGAATACCAGAACTGGGCGGAAAGTTTGCCGATGATGGGCTCAATGGTAAGGTAGGGGATACAGAAGTTCATCATCCCTTCCACTTCCCCCACCTTGGTTTCCAGGGTTACCAGGACCACCATTTCCGTGGGGGGCACAATCTGGGCAAACTGGGGGTTGGTGTCGATCTGGCCCAGCCGGGGCCGCAGGTCGATCACGGTGGTCCAGGCTTCCCGCATGTTCCCCAAAATGCGGACAATGATCCCCTCCATAACCGACGTTTCGATGTCCGTAAGTTCGTGGGTATTTTTGGTCCCCTCCCCGGTACCCCCAAAGAGGCGCTCTATAATGGAGAAGGTGATCGCCGGATCGATTTCCAGGATGGCGTTCCCCTTGAGGGGGTCCATGTTGATAATCGCCAAAGTGGTGGGGGTGGGGATTGAACGGATAAATTCTTCGTAGGTAAGCTGATCCACCGAAGCCACATGGACGTGGATCATGCTGCGCAGGGTGGCGGAAAGGCTGGTGGTGGTCAAACGGGCAAAGGTCTCGTGCATGATCTGCACGGTGCGGATCTGTTCCTTGGAGAATTTGTCGGGACGCTTGAAATCATATATCTTGATCTTGCGGGTATCTGTGGCGGGCCTGAAATCCTCAGGCTCCGTATCCCCGGCGTTTATTGCGGTGAGGAGTTGGTCAATCTCGTCTTGCGACAGAACTTCGGTCATTATTTATAAGAACTCCTAACTTATTATAAATATTTTACACGAAGTATGCAAGCGGCAGCCGAGAGGCCTTAGCAACGGCTTCTCCGGCAAAAACCTTAGGGCATCTCCATGACATCAAACTTATTGAACACGATGTTCCGGGCCTTGGCGATATCCAGATAGCGGGTGTTGAGAATTTCCTTGATCTCCTGCTTCAGCCGGTCTTCGTTTTCCAGTTCCGCCGCGTACTTGCCCCTGAAATAGCTCCGCACAAAATCCCGCAGTTCATACTGGCGGGTGCCGAATTCCGTGGTGGCCGCGGCGTTGTTGAGGTCATAGCCGATGATCATGTCTATGGTAACGCTGTAAACCGCCTCATCCCTGGTGCGGGTGGTTACGGGGCCGATATTGGTATACCAGGCGTATTCGGGCCGCTTCCCCACATAGGCGGAAGTGGGGTCCGTTACGGCGGTCTGGGATTTGCCCCCCTTGTTCATGATATTAAAGGTAATGGCCGCCACGGTAACGATGAATATCAAGGCCCCAATGCCTATGGCGACAAATTTGAGTAAATTGGGTAACAGGGCTCCCAGCCCGGAAGCTTTTTTGGGGGCGCTGCTTTCTCCACCGCCGGCATCGCCGTCGCCCAGATCCAGCTCTTCACTATCAGACATGCCCAAAACCTCCGCTTCTAAAATTCATTATAGACATTATAAGTGCCCCGGAGAAACCGGTCTTTGACCGGTTTCTCCTAAGGCATTTATAAGATAAACCTCTGGTTTATCTTATAAATGCCCATCATCCAGGATAATAATATCCACCCGGCGGTTATAGGCCCGGCCTTCGGGGGTATTGTTACTGGCCACCGGCATGGTATCCGCAAAGCCCGCAACCTGGAAGCGCTTCTCATCTATTCCAATATCGGTAAGATAATGCAGTACATTGATAGAGCGGGCGGTAGAAAGTTCCCAATTCGACTCCCAGGGGCCTGCGGGGTCCACATCCACCGCATCGGTATGCCCCTCAATCCTGAATTTCCGGCCCCTTATCTCATCGGAAGCCAGAAGGGTTCCCAGCCGCAGCAATATGTCACGGGTTTCTTCGATGTTGATCCGAGCGCTGGCGGGACCAAAAAAAGCGTCCGAGGCCAGGCTTATCACCAGGCCCCGCTCGTCGTGGGTTACCTTCACCTTATAGGATTTTATTTCGGGATTAAAGAGGCTTACGGCCTTACGCAGGGAAGTTCCCAGGGAGCGGCCCCTTTCCATTGAGGGAAGGGACATCACCGTATTGCCCAGCTCCGCCATGCGCCCCGCAGAAAGGGTATTGCCCCCGGGCGCCGAACCCAGGCCCGTGGTCGCCATGGAAGCGGCAAGCGCCTGGGCCGCCGCGCTGGAACCTTCGTCGGGGTTAAACATGATGACGAAGAAACAGAGCATAAGGGTAACCATGTCCGAATAAGTGGTAAGCCACTCCTGCCCGGTGGGTCCCCCGCCGCTGTCTCTTTTCTTTCTCGCCACAGTCTTTTCCTTAATATCATTAATTATAACTATGTATGGAGAAAAGTACTTAAAAACCAAAGGTTTTTAAGTACTTTTCTCCCCAGGTCAAAAAAACTTGTTTTTTTGACCCTTAATCCTTCAACACTTCCTTTTCTACCGCACTGCGGTCAGTCGGATTGAGGTAGGCAAGAAGCTTCATCGCCAATATGCGGGTATTGTCCCCGGCCTGTATGGAGAGGACCCCTTCGATGATCATTTCCTTGACCATGGTTTCACTGGCATCGTGGCCCCGGAGTTTCGCACAGAAGGGGATCATCAAAAGGTTTGCCACCATGGAGCCGTACAGGGTGGTTACCAGGGCCAGGGCCATGTTCGGGCCGATGGCGGCCTTGTCGTCCAGGTTCTGCAGCATACCGATAAGCCCGACTACCGTACCCAACATGCCAAGACCGGGGGCCAGGGCGGCCCACTGGTTGACGATGGCTATCTTGTTGGCGTGCCGGCCCTGCATCTGGCTGAGTTCCAGTTCCATCAGGTCCCGGATAATTGCCGCATCCGTACCGTCAACCACCAGGCGCAGGCCCTTCTTCATAAACTCATCATCCAGATCTTCAAGCTCATCTTCAAGGGCCAGGAGCCCTTCCCGGCGGGCCTTTTCGGAGAAAGCCATGAGCTTGGTGATCATCCCCTGTTCATTAAAAACAGGAACCTTAAAAGTACGGGCAATAACGGCGAAAACCCCCAGGCCTTCCGAGAGGGTATAACTTAAAAGCAGGGCGAAATAGGAACCAAGAACGACCATGAGGAAGGAGGGCAAGTCCATGATAGCCGAAACTTTGCCTCCGCCGACAACGATGGAGAATATAACCATGCCGAAGGCGCCGATAACGCCTATTATACTCGATATATCCATAACGCTTTACTCCTCGCCCATGGACGGAAAAATCCGGCGGCGGTACTCTTCAATTTTTTTTAACACTTCCTGCACATCTTCTTTTACAATGAGGTGTTTTCCGGAAAGCAAGGCCAGGGTGGTGTCGGGGTGGACTTCGATAGTTTCAATTTGATAAGGATTCAGATAATACTCCGTCCCGTCCAGCCTGGTTACTTTAATCATAATTTCCTATTACAAACGGGGCCCCCGTCACTGCCATTGGCGCGGCAACAGCCCCGTTTTTCAGTTTATCAAACTACCGCTTTAAGGTCAGCAGCTCCTGCAAAAGTTGATCCGCAGTCTGTATGGTACGGGAGTTCGCCTGGAACCCGCGCTGGGTAACGATCATGTCCACGAACTGTTCCGCCATGTCCACGTTGGACATTTCCAGGGTGCCGGAGATGATCTTGCCCTTGCCGGCGACCATGGAGGGGCCGATATTGGCGGCCCCGGAGTTGTTGGACACCCGGAAGGTGTTGTCCCCGGCCTTTTCGAGGCCCCCCTGGTTGGGGAAGCTGGCCATGGCCACCTGCCCCAGGTCCCGGCTGGAACCGTTGGAGTAGATCCCGGTGATCACCCCGCTCTGGTCTATCTTGAAGTTGTCCAGATAGCCCATGGTGCGGCCGTCCTGGACCACCGCCTTGGAGGAACTCTGCTCCGAGTACTGGGTAATGGAGTTGGTAAAGCCCCCCACAGTTCCCAGGTTGAGGGTAAACTGCTGCCGCACCGGCGCGCCGTCTTCCCCGGGGGTTGCCCCCAGCACGTCAAAGGCCAAATTCATCAGCACCTGACCGTTTTCCCCGGAGAGGTTCCCCGCCCCGTCTTCGGCGCTAAGCAGGGTGCCGTTGTTGGAAAAGTTCACCGTAAACACCGCGGGGCCCCCGGCGGCGGGGGCTTCTTCCCCAAAGCCGACTGCGGCGTTGGTGGGTACTTCACCCTCCCCGTCCACCGCGACCGTGGCGTTCCAGCTGTTGTTGGTGCCTGGCACCCGGGTGAATTCCACCTGCAATAAATGGGCTTCACCAAAGCTGTCGTAAATATTGATTGCCGTCCGCCAGGTTGAATTGGCGATCTGGAGTTCCGTGGGATTATCGGGGATTTCGGGAATCCGTTTGTCCAGGTTACAGGCAAAGTTGACCATGGTGGTCGCCCGGGCGGGGTCCTTGCCCCCCACGGGGATGACCAGGTCTTCGATCTGGCCTGAGTTGTCGATGAAGGACTGGCCCATCACTTCCCGGGCCATCCAGCCCTTTACCTTCATACCGTTGGCGGGGTTCACCATGGTGCCTTCTTCGTCAATGTTGAAGGCCCCGGCCCGGGTGTAGAGGAGGCTTCCCCCGTCTTCCAGGACAAAGAAACCCGTTCCGGAAATCGCCAAATCCGTGCCGATGCCGGTGGTCTGGAGGCTCCCCTGGATATGAATGGTGTCTATCGAAGCAATGGACATCCCAAGGCCGACTTCCTTGGGGTTAACGCCCCCCAATTCCTCGGTGGGACGGGTCGCTCCCTGGAGCTGCTGGTACAGGATATCCTGAAAATTCACCCGCCCCCGTTTAAAGCCGGTGGTATTGATATTGGCAATGTTATTGCCCACCACATCCATTCTTGTCTGATGATTCTGCAATCCGGACACACCGGAAAACAATGATCGCATCATAGTAGTTCACTCCTAAATAAGCGGCGTTAGCCGCAACGTGAATCGAATGCGAAACGTAGTTTCGCACTAGTTCTCAAAAACCTTGGTAACTTTGTCCCAATCGTAATAGGTCCCGTTCACCAGAATCTGGGGATTGGTCCCCCGGCTGACGGCCTTTACGGAACCCTGGATGATCTCATCCCCCTGGCTAAGTTCCACCGATTTTCCCAGAGCGGAGCTGGCTTCCGATCCGGTAAGCAGCTTGGTGAGCTTGGCGAAATCACCGGCCATGCCGGTCATCTGTTCCAATGTGGAAAATTGGGCCATTTGGGCGATAAACTCCTTGTCCTGCATGGGGGCGGTTGGGTCCTGATAGGAAAGCTGGGTTATAAGGATTTTTAAAAAATCATCCTTGCCAAGGTTTTGCTGGGGATTCCTCCCCTGGTTTATTTTAAGATTGAAATCGTGGGTGAATTTTTCAAGTTCTGCCTTTTCACCCGCACTCTGAACCGATTGAAGCGCCATGTAATTCTCTCCTATATCAGCATATTGACTGAAATTTGCCCATTCCCTGGCTTCAAACCGTTTGCCATTTCGGCCCACGGGGTATCCGTTCTTTCTGTTAAGGCATCGTATTGGGAAGCCGCCAACTCCGCGGCAAAGCGTTCCGAAAAGAAGGGGCTCGCTTCCTCTCCTCTCCACTGCTGTCCCGCGCCGCCGTCGTTCCCCGAAGCCAATGACATTTCAAGGTCCGCGCCGTCAAAGCCCGATTCCTTGAACGCCTGCTCCAGGGAAGACACTTCCCGTTCAAATGCCCGCAGGGCCTCGTCGCTTTCCACGATGATATGCCCCGTAATCTTGTTGTCGGCCATTTCCAGGCGTATCTTTACATTTCCCAGGGATTCGGGCCGCAGGGAAAGTTTGATGGTCCCCTCCCCGCCGTCCTTTAACACCACCGAGGCGTGGCGGACAATATCGCCGTTGAGGTTCTGGTGGAGTTCCCGGGCCAGGATGTCCTCGAAGGCCTGGGAAGCGGTTTTTTCGCCCCCGGCGGAGGCAGCTTCGCTGCCCCGCTTATCCTGGTGCAGCTCCACGGTCAGTTCCGTTTCCCCTGAGCCGCTCAGGGGCCGCGCCTCGTCGGCATGACCGGTCTCACGGACCGTCTGTGCGCCTTCGCCCTGGGTGCGGAGGTCCCGCACTTCCACATTCAGGCGGTCCCGGCGCTTGTCCCGGTTTTTGGCTTCCCCAAGGCGGCTCTTGCGATCCCCCTCGGCGTCTACCAGTGCCTGTTTTCTGGTTCCCGTAAAGGGGGAGTCTTTTTCCAGGCTGCGCTGGACACTATTAACATCGTCTACGATGCCCCGGAAACCCTTCCGGTCCCGGCCCTTGCCGTCTTTCAGGCTCCCGCCCTCTTCGGCTGCCCGGGCCGCAGCTTCCGCAGCCTCCCGGGCAAGGGTCTCATTGGGGTCCTCCGCTCCATCGGCCTTTCCGGCCCCCCGGGGACCGAAAAAACTTTCCAGGGCGGCAAGCTCCTCGTCCGAAGGCAGGGATTCGCCGCCGGCCAGTGCCATGGCCCCCTCTTCGAGAGAGGCTGCCTGCTGCTCCTCGTTAAGGCCGCTCAAGAGCAGGTTTTCGGCATTTAAAAGGACTTCTTCGTCCAATTCGGGAAATTTTTCAAGCAGTTCCGATCGGGATACACTGCCCGCGGGGGCGCCCTTTTCTTCATCGTTCTGCGGCCGGATTTTTTCGGGGAACCCTTTTCCGCCGGCCTTTTTGGGCCCGGAAGATTCAGACGAGGACCGCTCGGGACTCACCCGTTCCGGGCCGGGATGGCCGCCGGCCTCAATGCCGGATGGGGGAACCGGATCCTGGTTATTTTTGAGCAGACCGCTGAGGATCTTTGCAAATGCGCTCCCGTCCGCTTCGGAACCCTTGCTTTCCTCGGGGTCGCCTTCCATACTTTTGGCGCCGCCATCGATACTACCGGCGCCGTCATCTATGCCATTGGCGCCGTCGATAGCTCTGGCACTGCGGTCCTTTTCTGCAGCCGCAATGCCATGACGGCTCTCCATGGTGTTTATTTCCGGAGATACTGTTTGGGGGGATATGATCATCACCGCCCGGCCTCCTCATCGTTTTTTTTGGGATGATTCCGGAAGCCGGCGGTGTCTAAAGGTTTTTCAAACTTTTAAACATTTCAGTTCAGGGTGGGGGGCCGTCCTGCCATCTTGCGCTGTAATTCCGCCGCCCTCGCTGGAGGCAGCCTTGACAGCCAAACAGATACCAGAGATGCAGCCCCTTCCGCCTGGGCAATTTCCTCGGTCTTCCGGAATACGTCGATAACATCCTGATCGTCCATGGCGGCAAGGATACCCACCGCCTGATCCGGGTTCATACCGGTCAGATACCGGGCGTTCTGATCAACGTTCCTGTCTTTAGTTTCGGTTTCCCTGACCAAAGCATTAAAGGAATTCTCCCGTTCATCCAGCGCTTTTTGCCGTTCCTCAAGTTCCTGGGCCATTTGTTCAATTTCGCCGTACCGGCTCTGGATCTGCTGTCTTTCGTTATCCAGCTCCCGATTTTGCAGTTCAATGGCCTCAAGGCGCAACGCCAGCCGTTCAGCATCCAGAGAAAGGGGTTCATCAACGGGAATTTCCGTCCTGGTACGCCCTTCCCGCCCGATTAAGCGGTACACGGGGGCCAAAACGGTCTTGGCGTCTATTACATTAAGGTAATCGAACCAGACAATGCCGCCGCCGGCAAGAACCAAGATAAGGACTATCAGAACAATAACTCTTCCCAAAATGCGCTGCCCTCCCCGTTTATAATAAGCTCTATTGGTATATAATCGTCAAGATGAACGTCCGCTATAACTAATTCCCCAAAAGCTCTATCCGGGCCTTTACGTTGTCCAGCCGGTCCCGGTTCAGCACAGCCCGGCAACAGGGGGTTCCGGGGATTTTTTCCACTTCGTAGGAGCCCCGGTTAATGAACTTCTTCCCCTCCCCTTCGGCAAACCAGTACACCAGGGCGATGTTTTCCCGGTCAAGTTCGATGGCGTTGATCCCCTTGCGGCCGATGGCGGAACCGGAGTTGAAGAGGCAGGGCACGGGAAGTTCGTCCCCGTAGAGGCTAGCCCGCAGCACGTCCCTCCGTTCCGAGCGTTTAAGCTTTCCCAGTTCCTGCCGCAGGGCCCTAACTTCGGCGGCGATCCGCTCCCGGTCTTGCCCCGCGGAGGCGGGGTAATCCCGGCAGAGCCGTTCGATCTCAAACTTGATATAGTCGAAGCGGCCCAGGGAGGCAAAGAGGGCCCGGTGGGTATGGCCGATGATGGAGATGCAGTGGTTTTCCAGGGAAAAGGTATAGGCCTGTTTTTCCACAAAAAAACGCCGGTAGGGGCTGCGGGCAGAGGAAATATTCCGTATCCCAAAGGGTTTAAGCACATAGCGCAGACTCGCCCCGATAATATGGTTGTAATTGGTGTAAATTTTGGAGGACTGGTGCCCGTGGTACACGTAGATCGGAAGCAGCCCCGTCTCTATGCGGACCGCGCTGTACAGGGGATAGGGGTAGTCCTTCTCGAAAACCAGCCCCGCGTCGTGGTTCCCGATGATCTTGTAGAGCCGGTTTTCCGTTGCAAAACGGTCAAAAATCCGGTACATCCGGGGCCAGCTCTCCTGAATGGACCCAAGGGAATGGCGCTGCAGTTCCTCAATGTCCCCGTTCAGCGCCAGGTACCAGCCCCCCTCAAGGTAATATTTTTCCAGCAGGGCGATCAGGAGCTCCCCATTCGCCGAAAGGTCGTCCCGGCGGCCGATTCCCATGTGAAAATCGCTGATCACCAGTACCTTGCCCCCCGCGGTTATATCCAGTACCGCCGCGGGGTTAAACTGGGGGCTTATAAGGCCTGAAAAAAACCCGGTTTCGCCTTTTTTTTTCACTTATTCAGATTAATCATTTGTCAGAATATAGGCAATGCGGGTATAATGGGTCATGCGTTTAAACAATAAAGAACTTAAAAACCGCCCCCAGTGGGAAAAAGCCGGCGTGGAACTGCCCAAATTTGACCGGGAAGCCATGATAACAGCCACCAAGGCAGCCCCCGAGTGGGTACATTTTGGCGCGGGGAATATCTTCCGTATCTTTCCCGCAGCCCTCCAGCAGACCCTGCTTGAACAGGGCCTTGAAAAAACCGGGATCATCGTGGTCGCCGGCCGGGACGGGGGCATTATCGACAGGGTCTTTAAGCCCTGCGACAACCTGACCCTGGGGGTGACCCTTAAAGCCAACGGGGACATTCAGAAAAAGATCATTGCCAGCATGGTGGATGCCCTCTGGATGGGCAATCAGGCTGATTTTGAGGCCCTCAAGGCGGTCTTCCGCGCCCCCTCCCTCAAACTGGCCAGCCTGACCATTACCGAAAAGGGCTATAACCTGAAAGGCCCCAACGGCGACTTCATAGGCGACGCTGTGGCGGATTTTGCAAGCGGCCCGTCGGGCCCCGGCGGCGCCCCCAAAAATTACATCGCCAAAATCACCGCCTTAGTCTACGAACGTTACCTGGCGGGGAAACAGGCCGGAAAGGCTTTACCCCTGGCGCTGGTGAGCATGGACAACTGTTCCCACAACGGGGATAAACTCTTTGCCGCCGTGGAAAGCTTTGCCGCCAAATGGGCCGAGGCGGGTCTGGCCGAAAAGGGCTTCCCGGACTATATCCGTGACCGCAGCCTGGTAAGCTTCCCCTGGACCATGATCGACAAGATCACCCCCGGGCCGGACCAGGGGGTCAAGGCCCTGCTGGAAAAGAACGGCTTTGACGACACCGAATTCTACGTCAAAACCACCCCCACCGCCCCCTTTGTAAACGCCGAGGAGCCCCAGTACCTGGTGATCGAGGACGCCTTCCCCAACGGCAGGCCCGTCCTGGACAAAGTGGGGGTCCTCTTTACCGATAAGGCCACGGTGGACAAGGTGGAAAAGATGAAGGTCTGCACCTGCCTGAACCCCCTGCACACCAGCCTTGCCATCTTCGGCTGCCTCTTGGGCTATACCCGGATCAGCGAAGAACTGAAAAACCCCGACCTGGTAAAGCTGATCGAAGGAATCGGCTACAATGAGGGCATCCCGGTGGTCACCGACCCCGGAATCATCTCCCCCAAAAAATTCATCGATGAGGTGATCCGGGTCCGCTTCCCCAACCCCTTTATGCCCGACACTCCCCAGCGGATCGCCAGCGACAGCTCCCAGAAGATCCCCGTCCGCTTCGGCGAGACCATCAAGGCCTATCTGGGCAGCAGCGCCCTGGATGTGAAGAACCTCAAACTCATCCCCCTGGTACTGGCCGCCTGGGTCCGCTACCTCCTGGGGATAAACGACGAAGGCAAACCTTTCACCGTAAGCCCGGACCCCCTCTACGAAAGCCTTTCCAAAACCCTTGCGGGGATCAGCCTGGGGCAAAAGGGCCCCTTCCACGAAAAGCTCAGGCCCATCCTCTCCAACCCCGCCCTCTTTGCGGTCAACCTCTACGACGCCGGGCTGGGAGAAAAGGTGGAAGCCTATTTTGCGGAACTGACCGCCGGGCCGGGAGCGGTGGCGGCGACGCTGAAAAAATACGTGGACTAATCCACCGTGGCATAGGCCCGGGTGGGCGATCCGCCGAAGCCCCGCAGGTTCAGGGGGACTGCGGTAAAGGTACAGCTTTTGTATGTTAAAAGTTCATCGGGGAAGATCAGCTCTTCAACTAACCATACACCGGCGCCCAGGAGCGCCTCGTGGCTGGGCCTGCCGGCGCCTTCGTACCAGCCGCCGATGCTCAGGCCGTCGGTGCCTACCCCTTTTACTCCTTTGGAAAGGAGCAGCTCCGCCCCTTCTTTGGTCAGGTAGGGCCAGTCGTTCAAATATTCCGGGGAATAGGATCGCTTGAGAGACCAGCCGGTGCGGTAAAGGACGATGTCCCCCTTTTGGACCGGGCCCAGATGCTTTTCCAGATCTTCCGCCCCAATGCCAGTACGGCCCGCAATGCCCGTCAAATCGACTATCCAGGCCCTGCCGATAAAAGCCTCCAGGGGAATTTCGTCGATGGTCTTGCCCTGCGGGATAAAGTGATAGGGGGCGTCCAGATGGGTACCGGTGTGGACATTCAAATCTATCCGCTCCGTAATAGCCCCGGTAGTACCATGAACCCCTTCAAGGCTGACTTCGGTAAAAGCGTGGGTAGGCCAGGCGGGACAGTTGTGGTACAGGGGGACAGAGAGATCAAAGTATTTCATGACGCTTCCTTAAGGGGATGATAAACAGGATTATAGTATGTTATATTGAAAAATAAAAGGAGCGGAACGGTATGGCGCAAATAACAACGACCGCCGAGGCGGATAATGTCCTGGTTGAATGGGATAACCGTTATGCCATAGGCATTCCCCTTATTGATGATCAGCACAAGGAGCTTATCCAGCTGACCAATGAACTGTACAAAAGCTGTCTCGCAGGGGATGAGGCCGCACGGGCCAATTTTGGGACCGCCGTCAAGGGTACGGTGGATTATGTAAAATACCATTTTTCCGCGGAAGAAAAAATTCTGGAAAATGTCAAATACCCCGAAATAGGGGAGCACAAAAGACAGCACGAAGTTTTTGTCAAACAGGTCCTGGAGGATGTCCAAAATTTTCAAGAGGGGAAAAAATTTGTCCCCAATGTGTTTGTCCGCTTCCTCAAGGACTGGATTCTGTCCCACATTGCGGTGATGGACACCCAGTACGCCAAATATATCCAGAACCTTAAAAAACAAGGCGCATTGGACAGTGCCATTGGAATATAGCCATTACATCATCAAGTATTTCGACATATCGGGCAGGGGCGGGTAATCCCCCTCTTTCGCTAACCTGTGGAATCTGCTTACGGAGCCTGCGCTCCGCTTGTCTCCTCCAGCAGGGAATTCCAGAGACGCTCAAGAGGGGTATCACCCGCCCCTGCCCGCCTTTGTCTAAAATAAGTGTTAACCAGCAACAAAGGAGGGGATAATTATGACCATCTGGTTTGCTTCCGGAAATGCACATAAGAGGGGGGAGTTGGCGGCGATTCTGGATGGGCACAGGATTAGGATTCCTGCCGATGAAGGGTTGGCGTTTGATCCTGAAGAAAACGGGGCCACCTTCCTGGAAAACGCCCTTATCAAGGCCCGCGCCCTCTACCGGCTGGTGGCGGATAAATATCCGGCGGACACCGGCATGCGGGGGCCGGTTATTGCCGACGATTCGGGGCTCTGCGTGGATGCCCTGGACGGCCGGCCGGGAATCTACTCCGCCCGGTATGGCAGCGAGGGCGGGAAAAAACTTAACGCCGCTGAACGGAACGCACTGTTACTGAAAGAGCTGGGGGACGCGCCTGACCGGAAGGCCCGGTTTGTTTGCGCCATGGTACTGCTTTTCAGCGGAGACCGGTTTTTTGCGGCGCAGGAAACCCTGGAGGGGGAGATTATCCGGCATGCCAAAGATGCCCGGGGCAGCGGCGGCTTTGGCTACGACCCCATACTCTGGCTGCCGGAACCGGGCTGCACCGTAGCGGAGCTGAGCGGGGAAGAGAAGAACCGGCGCAGTCATCGGGGAAAGGCGGGAAGGCAAATCGCGAAAATTCTGGCCGATAACTGAATTGATATAATAGGGAATATTAAGTATTATTAGGTAATATTAAGTAATATTAGGTAGAAACGGGTAACAAATATGAATATTGATAAATTTAAAATCACCCCGCAAATGGTAAGCCAAATTGCCGAACTTGATGAATTCAAGGGGACCTGGACCAGATTGTCACAACTACAGCCGGAAAAGCTGAAAGCCCTGAAAAAAATCTCAACCATTGAATCCATCGGTTCTTCCAATCGAATTGAGGGCAATATGCTCTCCGACACAGAAATCGAAAGATTGCTATCCAAAATAAAACGGACTTCTTTTAAATCCCGGGACGAAGAAGAAGCAGCCGGTTATGCTGAACTTATGGACACCATTTTTGAGAACCATGAAATTATACCCCTGTCAGAAAACTATATCAAACAATTGCATAAAATTATGCTTAAACATGTCGGCAAGGATGCAAGACACCGGGGCGAATACAAAAAACTGTCTAATTCCGTCGCCGCTTTCGATTCCAGGGGTAAAGAAATTGGTATAATTTTTGAGACCGCTGCACCCTTCGATACGCCGCGCCTTATGGAAGCTCTGGCTGACTGGACCAAAAAAAATTTGGAAGATACTTTCCTTCATCCACTGCTTGTCATTGGGATTTTTACGGTACATTTCCTCGCCATTCATCCCTTTCAGGATGGGAATGGCCGCCTTTCCCGGGCTTTGACCGCTTTGTTGCTGTTGAAAAAAGGTTATGCGTACATACCCTATAGTTCCATAGAATCCATTATAGAGCTCAACAAAGAAGGCTATTATCGATCGCTTCGCCAAACCCAAAAAAATATTTGGTTCGGCAAGGCCAATTACGAACCCTGGTTATCCTTCTTTCTTTCTACCCTCCAAAAACAAAAAAGACATTTGGAAGAAAAAATCGCGCTCATGAAACATGACACCGTAAAACCTGCCCCGGCTGACCTGCAACTCTCAAGAACCGCATTGTCTATTCTGGATCTTTTCAAGAAACAGTCCCAATGGACTTCTGCTGAAATTGCCAAAGAATGTAACCTGAATACTGAGACCGCGAAGAAGGCCGTGAAATCCCTGGTTAATGCGGGGTATCTTGTCAAACACGGCACGACGAAGGGGGCTTGGTATGAGCCGACCGACAAAAGAAAGACGGTAAAGACCCGGTTAAAAAATCTTAACGACCGGCTTATGGCGCCGCAAAAACCCAAGCGGGGTAAGGGAGAATAATACTATGGCAGAGAGCAGCGTGTTTTATGCGGACCATATGACTTTTGTCATAATCCGGGCGAAAATTCTTGAGTTTCCCGTCTTTTTTAGATATAATTAAACTATCCAAATCTGAGGAGGCCCTGTTATGTCATCGGTAGTGCCGGACGACAGCCAATATTATACCTATGCGGATCTGCTTGAATGGGATGACACCATTCGGGCCGAAATTATTGATGGGGAACTCTATATGATGGCCACCCCGAGTACTGAACATCAACGGATTAGCAGAGAGATTTTTACCCCGATATCGGTATTCCTGAAAGGCAAGCCCTGCGAAGTGTTCCCCGCCCCCTTCGGGGTCCGGCTCTTTCCAAAAGCCGACCTAAGCGACAATACGCTGGTGGAGCCGGATATTGTGGTGGTTTGCGACCCCTCCAAGCTGGATGACCGGGGCTGTAATGGCGCGCCGGATCTGGTTGTGGAGATTTTATCCCCCTCCAACAGGTTCCGTGACAAGCTTATAAAGTTCAATAAATACCGTGAGGCGGGAGTACGAGAATATTGGGTTGTGGATCCGGTGGAACAATTTGTGGATGTTCATATTCTGGACGCCGGGCGGTATATCATCACCATGTACGGTCCGGAGGATGAGGTCCCGATCTCGGTATTACCCGGATGCCTTATCAATCTCCGGGACGTATTCTCAGCAGACCGTCCTGTCGCATCCTCCCTCCCATAGGAAAGAAGCCGCTTTCGGTTTATACTCCCCTTAGGCATGTCAAAACTAAACATTGAAGCAGAACTCAACGGCCCCCAACTCCGGGCGGTTACCGCCATTGAAGGGCCGGTGCTGATCATCGCCGGGGCGGGGTCCGGGAAGACCCGGGTTATCACCTACCGGATCGCCCACATGCTGGAAAAGGGGATTCCCCAGTCCGCCATACTGGCCCTGACCTTTACCAACAAGGCGGCAAGGGAAATGGAAAGCCGGGTCAAGGAGCTGACGGGGAAGAAACTGCAAAACCTTACAGTAAGTACTTTTCACGCCTTTGGAGTAAAAATCCTCCGGGAAGAAATTGAAGCCCTGGGGTACCGCAAGAACTTCTCAATATATGATGAAACCGACCGGAACGAACTGGTAAAGGAGAGCCTGCGGGAGTGCCGGATCTCCACCGAAGGGGTGGACCTCTACCGTCTGGGGCAGCTTTTTTCCAATGTCAAAATCGGCCGGTACCGATGGGGGGACGGGGCGGACAGCGCCTGGGAACCGGTTTACAAAGAGTATCAGCAAGGCTTAAAAATTTTTAACGCCCTGGATTTCGACGACCTTCTGGGCCTGCCCATCAAACTCTTTGAAGAATTCCCCGAGGTTCTGAAAAAGTACCGCCGCCGTTACCATTACATCATGGTGGACGAATTCCAGGACACCAGCCTTATCCAGTACAGGTTGATGCGGCTCCTTGCATGCAGAAATGATGAAGTCGTTTCCGCCACGGCTTCCCCGCAGGGAAAGCCAAACGTTTGTGTGGTGGGGGATGACGATCAGTCCATCTATTCCTGGCGGGGGGCCAGTTACGAAAATATCGCCCTCTTTGAGACGGACTTTCCCGGCACCGAGGAAATCAAGCTGGAACAGAACTACCGTTCCACCACAACGATTCTGGAGGCGGCAAACGGGGTCATTTCCAACAACACCAACCGGAAAGAAAAAAACCTCTGGTCCGGGAACACCGGGGGCAAACCCATCGAACTCTACCATCCCCAAAACGAAAGCGACGAGGCGGATTTTATCGCCGCCCAGATAAAAAGAATCCGCTTCGATGAAAAACTCCGTTACGATGATTTTGGGGTGCTGCTCCGGACCAATTCCCAGACCGCGGGGATCGAAGAGGCCTTTCTGGCGGAAAACATTCCCTACCGGGTTTCCGGGGGGACCAGTTTTTTTCAGCGCAAGGAGATCAAGGACATCATCTCCTACCTGCGGGTCATCGCCAACCCCGCCGACGATGTAAACCTGCTGCGTATCCTCAACACCCCCCGGCGGGGGATTGGCAAAAATACCGTTGCCGCCCTTTCTGAAATTGCGAAGAAGAACCATTCCAGCCTCTGGGACGCCCTGGATCGGCTGCGGTATCTGCGGGAACACGGGCAGGAAAACCTCTTCCACGATCCGGCCATGGACAGGAGCGCAGGGGAACTGCACAGTTTTATTACCCTCATCGAAACCTTCCGGGAGGAGATACCGGGCAAGAAGGGTTTATCTCAAAAGGTGAAGGGCCTCATCGACACCATCGATTACTGGAGCTATCTGGTTACCGAATACAGCAAGAATGAAAAGATAGCCCGCTGGAAATTCGGCAACCTGGACTACCTTATCCAGACCATTGAACGCTGGGAAAAGGACCCGGATAACCCGGACCCCACCCTTTACCCCTACCTGAACCGCATAAGCCTGATCACCCGGGACGACGGCGAAGACGACGCCAACAAGGGTAAGGTAAACCTGATGACCATCCACGCCTCCAAGGGCCTTGAGTTCCCCGTGGTCTTTATCGCCGGCGCCGAAGACGGCATCATCCCCCACGCCCGCAGCCTTGAAGAAGGGGACGGCAACATCGAAGAGGAGCGCCGCCTCTTTTACGTAGCCATCACTCGGGCCCGGGACAAGCTCTACATCACCAGCTGCCTTAAACGGAAGCGTCTCCAGGACACCATCGACTGCCTCCCCTCCCCCTTCCTGGCGGAAATCCCCAATCACCTTATCGAATACCACGAGCCGGAAAAGGCCGAAGAAGCGGAGGCCCGTGCGGAGGATTTTTTTGCTTTGATGAAAGAACGATTCGGGGGATAGTACCTATTCCCATTGCCCCTCAGGCTTGGTTATCATCCGGTTCATCTTCCTGCTCAAGCATTGAAGGGAGTACCTTGTTTTGAGTTATAACGAGAAATTTGGTCATTTCAATGATATTTTTTTTGTTTTCTTCGGTCAAAGCGGAAAAATCTTTCTGCAAGGTTT
>BNVE01000046.1 GCA_025997875.1 Spirochaetia bacterium | reverse complement strand
ATTCTCCTTTTCAAATTGGCTATATAAACATGTCTTCAGTATTGTATGTTTATGCTATATTAGCAATAGAATAAATATAAAATATTTCTAAACAATTTCTAAATTCCGTCAAAAAACCGTTTCACTTATTAAACCGGTATCCCGCGCCCCAGACCGTATCAATATATTGGGGATTGCGGCTGTCCGCTTCTATTTTTTCGCGTATGCGGTTGATATGCACGGTAACGGTAGCGGTGTCGCCTATATAGTCATGTCCCCAGATCTCTTCGAAAAGCGTATTCTTCGAAAAAACAACATTTGGATTTTTAACAAGAAACAGCAGCAGTTCAAATTCCCTGTTGGTGAATTTTACCTCGTCTCCCCTGACAAAGACTTTGTACGCCTGCGCCAGTATCATCAAATCGCCAACAACAATTTTATCCCCCTCTTGATCCGGGTTTTTTTCGGTTTTATTTCCGTTGGTCAGCCGCTCATACCGGGCAAGATGGGATTTTACCCGCGCCACAAGCTCAAGTATTTCAAAGGGCTTCGTTATGTAATCATCCGCCCCGAAACCAAGCCCCCGGATTTTGTCTACCGAATCTGTTTTCGCAGTTACCAGTAATATGGGTGCGCTTACGGTGTCACGTATTTCCCTGCAAAGTTCAAACCCGTTTTTTCCGGGCATCATCACGTCGAGCAGCAGCAGGTCGTATTGGTTTGCCCGTATCATTTCAAGCGCCAGTATGCCGTCTGCCGCAATATCCGCCTCAAACCCGTTTATGATCAAATAGTCTTTTTCGATGACCGCTATTTCCGCGTCGTCTTCCGCTATCAGGATACGCTTCACGATTCATTCTCCTTTTCCTCAGGCAGTGTAATAGTGATCGCCAGGCCGTTTTGGTTCTCGGCGGAAATGCTTCCATTATGCGCAATCACAATGTTTTTGGCAATCGCAAGCCCCAGCCCGCTTCCCTCGGCATAGTTATTTCGTGACTCATCCCCCCGGTAAAAGCTTTCAAACAAATGGGAAAACTGCTTTTCCGGCACGCCGGCTCCGTCATCCTGTATTCTGAAACGAGTTTGCCGGTTTCCCGTTCCGGGAACACCGTAACGGTAATGTTTATGTGCCTCCCCGGATTATATTTTACGCTGTTATCAAGTATATTGGTAATCACCCTGGTCATTTGTTCCGTATCCAGAAGAACCTGTTCGCCGGTACAGGAGCTGTTCAGCGTAAGGGCGGCGTTATTTTTTTTCAAATCATATTCAAGGGAATCCAGCACCGTGACAATATATTTCTGAATGGGAACCGGCTTAAACTGAAAGGGAAGATTGCCGGTTTCAAGTTTGGAAAACAAAAACAACTGGTTTATAAGCACCTCCATTACACAGGATTTCCGGTACACCACATCCAGGTATTCCCGCTGCTTTTCGGGCGTTTTGGCAATATCATCCTGCAAGCCTTTTACATAGTTCTTGATGGATGTAAGGGGCGTGCGCAGATCATGCGAAATACCGGCGAGCATTTCTTTTCTGTTCGCCTCATATATCAAGTTCTTTTGTATATTTGCTTTAAGTCGGCGCTGCATTTCGTTAAAAGCGCCGCAGACCTTTTCCAGTTCTTCAACGCCCCCAGGGGGAATATCTTCGTCAAGATTTCCTTCCTGTATGCGCTGCGCTCCTTCACTGAGGTTATCAAGGGGAAGCACAATGTTTTTTACCATCCGGTTTGCCAAAAAAAGACTGACCAGTATGACAATAAAAATGGCCGCCGCAATAAGCAGGACGCCGCCTGTTATGATGACCGCGATAGAACCCGCTCCCATTTCCTCATCAGGCTCCTTTTCTTTTGCCCCGGCCGCAATGAATACAAGGGGCGGCGATATTGTTTCCACGCTGTGCCGCAAATATTTTCTTTCGCCTTTATAAACCCAAAGTGTCCGGGGATCGGACTGCGCAGGGGACAGAACAACCGGACCAGCGTATTTTGCGATACGGGATTTTTCTTTGCCGGTTAAGTTGGAAAACAAAACCCGGCCTCCCTGCGCCGCCTCAAGGTGATACCCTTTGGCGGCGGTTTTTTCCAATAGTTCCCTTTGGGCATCGGAATTTTCTATCAGCAAAACCGGATCGGAGTTTTCAATAAGATTCTGAATTTCAAAAAGCAATTCATCCGCGGTACGAATTTCTTCATCATCCGTATCTTTGAAAAAGATGTCTTCCCTTATCTCGTCCGCAACGCCGAATAATATGAGGAACGCGGCGAGCGGGGCAATTGCCATCAATAAATTTGAATAAAACAACCGCTTTTTTATCGTCATTTGAACTCCCTGGTCTTTTATACTAAGCATATCACATCTTTCTAAACAATTTCTAAAAAAAATGATGATAAAAGATAAATTTTTTATCAAATCGAACATTATACCGGACTTTTTCTTGACATAATAAAAAAAAGAAATATAGTAAACCATATTTCTTTTACGGAGGCAATTATGAATCGGAAGTTTTTTGTATTTTTGGCGATTATGTCAATGGTGACGGGACTGGCGCTTAACGCCCAGGAAGGGTATCAAGGGAATGGAACCGGGGCGGCTCAGAAGAACGTACCGGCTCCCGTAACCGTTGAAGCAGCGAAAACCCTTAGAGACAATTCCCCGGTGATTTTAAGGGGAAAAATTGAAAGCTCTCTGGGGCGCGAGCGATATGTATTTTCGGATGTTTCCGGAAGTGTTACTATCAAAATCGACAGGATACTCTGGACCGGGCTCTCTGTTGATCAGAATGATACGGTCGAGATTGTCGGGAAAATTGAAAAGGAGCGTACAAGAGTGGAGGTGGATGTAAAAATTTTACGGAAGATATAAAGATGAACCGGCGCCACGCTATAATCCTGATGTTCCTTGTGCTTGGGCAGACGCTCCGGGCGCAGTCCGTTTCGCTTGACAGCCTAGTATTGGAAAAAACAAACTCTGTTCGGTTATAGCGATCTATGACGCCGGAGAATACCTGTTGATGTATGTGGCGTCTATGGCTAAAGTCTCGTCCATCCCCGGTATGAATAACCGGATAGGCGGTTCTTTTACCAACCGGGCTGAAGCAATCCTTAACTGGTTTTCCGGCAGGGTGGACAGGGTATTTTAAAAAGACCGCCGCCTGGCAAGTGGGATACTATGAAACGATATTTTTTATTTTTGCTTTGCATATCCTGTTCGTATCATCTATTCTCGCCGGTACGCACTTTTCCCCTGGGTAAAAGTAGTGGTGTGAGAGGGCGGCTACTCAATTAATGGGTAGCATCCTACTCGATTAGCAGGTAATATGAGGCAATGCGGCCCGTTGACAACCAGGCGGAAGAAGGGGCTGCGTGGTGCGCACGGGCGCCCGCCGCTGTAACACAAAGAGCCCGGCTTTTTTTACCTGCTCATTTCTTATTACCAACTGAAAAAAGAGTGTTTTCCATTTTCAAGAATCCTTTTTCCCAACCACCCCCAGCTGTCCGCAGGCCCCCGCGACGCCCCGGCCTTTGCGGTAGCGGCGGGTGACCTTAAGGCCGCTTTTTTCCAACAGCGCCGCAAAGCCCTCAAGTTCCGCCCGTGAGGGTTCCCGCAGGGGCGCCCCCTCAAATTGCAGGCCCTCAACGGGGTTCCAGGGGATCAGGTTGATTACGGCGTCCAGGCCCTTTGCAAAGCCCGCCATGGCGGCGGCGTCTTCCCGGCCGGTGTTGATACCCCCCAGGAGTACCGCTTCCAGGGTGATCCGTTGGCCGCTTTTTTGCTGGTAATAGCCCAGGGCGGCTTTGAGTTGGGGCAGGGGGTTTGATGCGGCCAGGGGCATCAGGCGGTTCCGCAGCTCTTCACGGGCGCTGGTAAGGGAACAGGCCAGGCGTATGTGGGGGCCGTTGTCCGCCAGGTCCCGGATGCCCGGGATGACGCCGCTGGTGGACAGGGTAATCCGCCTGCGGGAAATCCCCAGCCCTTCGGCGTCAAAGAAGAAAGAGAGGGCGCGGCGGAGCTCCGCAAGGTTGAGCAGAGGTTCGCCCATCCCCATGATTACGATGTTGGCGATACCGGTTTCCCCGGATGCGGCCCCGGGGGAATTCCTTGCGGCAAGGGCCTTAAGGTGCAGGAACTGCTCCGCGATTTCGGCGGAATCCAGGTTGCGGCTGAAACCCAGGGAACCGGTCTTGCAGAAGACACAGCCGGCCGGGCAGCCCGCCTGGGTGGAAATGCAGGCGGTTTTCCGTTCTTCGGCGTCGGAAAGGAGCACCGCCTCGATCCTGGCCCCGTCAAACAGATCGATTTGGAGCTTCACCGTGCCGTCACCGTCTTCCAGTTGGGAAGAGACCCTGGTTGAACGCAGCAGAAAGCGGCTGCCCAGGTCCTCCCGCAGGGCCTTGTCCAGGTCGGTCATCTCCTCAAAGGAGACGGCGCCCCGGGCTATCCACTTGAAGATCTGTTTTGAACGGAAGGGGGGGAGGGGCGCGGGAAGGCCCTTGAGCTCATCAATCAGTTCATTCAGGGCTAATCCTGAAAGGACACGGGGGGAATGGGATGCCACTGTTTTTTCAGGGTTTAATTTTTTCAAGCATTTCCATGATGCCGTTATTACGGATCCCCAATTTCTGGAAATCCTCCAGGGTTTCTACGGCAAGGCGGCGCTCATTCATCCGCATATAACAGTCCGCCAGTTCCAGGTAGAGCCGGTAATTTTTGGGGTCCTGCTGAATCAGCCTGCGCAGGGACTCGTTGGCTTCCCCGAAGCGGCCCTGGGCCTTGGCCACAACTGCCAGGCCGAGCACCGCATAGGTGTCGAATTCGATGTTCAGGGCCCGCTCGTAATATTCGATGGCCTTTTCGTAGTTCCCCATGTGACGGTAGGCGTCCCCCGCCCGGGTCAGGATCACCTTGTTCCGGGGGTCCTGTTCCAGGATGCGGTTCCAGTAATCCAGGGATCTGTCCTGCTGGTTCATCCCCCGGTAACAGTCCGCCAGGCCGAAGAGGGCGTAGAAGTTATAGGGCTCCCGCTGCAGGGCCATCTCAAAATAGACGATCCCGTCCTCAAAGGTCTTGAGCTTCCGGTGGCAGTTCCCGATGGAGGTAAGCACCCGGATATCCACGGCGCTCTTATTATCCTGGAGCATCTTTTCCCAGTAGAAAAGGGCGTCCCGGTATTCCTTGAAATCGTAATGCAGGTGCCCCAGGCCGATAATGGCATAGGGGTTTTTTTCTTCCATTTCCAGCACCTTGAGGTACACCACCTTGGAATGCTTGAAATCCCGAACCTTCCGGTAGGCGTCGGCCACCCGGGTTAAAACCGTGATGTTTTTATCATCGTGGAGCAGGTACTGCTCCCAAATGTCGATGGCCTTATGAAACTGGTTCAGGCCCTTGTAACAATCCGCCAGGCCGAAAAGGGCGTAGTTATTCCCCGGATGATAGTCCAGGCAGCGCTGGTAATAGGCCACCGCCTCCCGAAATCCCCCCTGTTTCCGGGAAACGTCCCCCATGCCCACCAGGGCATAGTTATTATTATCATCCACCGCCAGTATGCGGTTAAAACATTCTACGGCTTCGTTGATTTTATTTTCCTTGAGCAGTTGATAGCCTTTTTTTGATAAATCAGAAATTTCGGTGAACTCCTGGTTACCGGCGCCGGCTTCGCGGGCGTTTACTTTTTCCGATTCTTTTATCTCATTCATCGGGATGATCCCCTTCTTCCTCGTGTATAAGATCTTTAAGCAAAGCTGAAAGCTGCATAATGATCGGCTCCGACTTTACATGATCCGGCGCGATCCAGTACATGCGCAGAGCATCCAAATTCCGTCCTGCTGATTTGTAATAATCCCCGATCCTGGCAAGACCGTCGGAATATCCGGTGGTTAAAAAAATCCGTCTGGCTCCTTCAATGTCTCCTGAGTTATAGAGAATATTTCCTTTACGGTTTAGGGCCGCCTTTTGGGGCCCGTCTATTGCGGGACGTTCTGTGGTTTTTATAAACACATTTTGATCTTCGAATTTCTCGAAAGACTTTTTATAATCCATCTCTAGCCCATCTCTAACTCAATTATACTTAATAATAATATTATTTAAAAACTTTGTCAAAAGAATAGTACTAAAATCATCGCATATTTGCAAAAAATCTCCATTTTATCCAATCTTGAAGAAATCGACAATGGAACGGCCATATTCCCGGGAATCTTCCTTTTGAATGAAAGGGATGGGATCATCATGGTAGTCTTCCCGGGGACGGTGCAGCAGCAGGCGGGTATTTTCTTTTACCAGGGGGGAGGCGGCAATGGACTCTATCAATTCCCATTTAAACCGGTAGGGGAAGGGGGGATCGCAAAAAATGATATCGAAGGCCCGTTTGGCCCGTTTGACGTAGAGTTCGGCGGCCATAAAATGGCAGTTAATCCGTACCGGGGAGATACCGACGTTTTTAAGGAGGGTCTTCCGCTTGAGGGGGTCCATTTCCACGGCCTCGATATACTCCGCGCCCCGGGAAGCCGCTTCCAGGGCAATAATACCGGTGCCGGTAAACACATCCAGGAAGGAACAGCCCCCCAGGTCCCCCAGGGCGCCGAAAACGGATTCCCGCATCCGGTCCATGCTGGGGCGTATAATCCCCTCCGGCACCTCAACCCGCCGCCCTTTCAGGCTTCCCCCGGTAATCCTCACCTGAACCGCCGCTCTTAAAAATCCTTAAGCAGGGCGCTCATTTCATCGGAACTTACCACGTTCTCCAGAGTCCCGGCCAGCTCGGGGCCCCGGCTGCTATCGATAGATTTACGCCGTTCCTGGCTGCGGCTCCGCAGAAGCTGGAGCTTTTCCCGGAGCATGGGAAACTGGGCGGCGGAAATATTTCCCGACCCGTTAAAAAAGTCGGAAAGGGCCTGGGAAAAATCCCATTCCAGATCGTAGATGCTGTCAAAGGCTTCGTTCCGTTCCAGAAGCCGTTCATTTTCAATAAGGTTTTTCAGAAGGTCCTCCAGGGTATGGTCAATAAAATCGACATCCTCTATGGTTTTTGCAAGGAACAGTTCGGGGTCCGTATCAAGGACCAGTAAATCCCGGATCATCCGGATTCTGATGCCGAGGATAAAGATATTGTCTTCAAAGTTAATACGTTTATTCATCTATTTTCCCTTATATATCACTTATCGGCCGCAGGGGCCATTGACTTAAAGCCCCATTGGCGGATAAACTATAAAAACCTCTTTGTCCATTCCATTATTTTCGGGGATGGACCAGATTTTGCCCTTAAGGGTGAAAAATAATATGTCCGTAAGGAGGGTCCATGCGTCGGTACGAACTGACGGTTATCTTTCCATTGGAAGAGGACCAACACAAAGCGGGCCGGGAACAGCTGTTAAGCGACCTGGCGGCAAACGGGGCTGAGATCGAGAAAACCGATGAAACCGGGGATCGGGATCTTACCTATGAAATTAAAAAACGGAAACGGGGCAAGTACGTGCTCTTTACCCTCAAGGTTGATCCGGCAAAAGTAACCGTTCTGGACCGGATCTTCAAGCTCAACGCCAATCTCCTTAAATACCTCTTTGTACGTTTGGAAGAGTAGGGGTGTATAATGGCTGTTGATCTAAACCATGTCATTCTGATTGGGCGTCTCACCCGGGATGCGGAACTCAAGTATACCGCTAACGGGCAGGCTGTCTGCAAATTCTCCATTGCGGTGAACCGCCGCAAAAAATCCGGCGATCAGTGGGTGGACGAGGCGAACTTTTTCGACATCGTCCTCTGGGGCCGTCAGGGCGAATCCCTTAACCAGTACCTGCTTAAGGGCAAAATGGTAGGGGTTGACGGGGAACTGCGCCAGGATCGTTGGGAACAGGACGGCCAGAACCGTTCCAAGGTGGAGATCGTTGCCAACAACCTTCAGCTGCTCGGCGGCAGTCCCGGCGGCCCGGGCGGCGGTTCAAACGCCGGCGGCGGGTCCTATGGCAACAGCGGTTCCGGGTCTTACGGTAACGGCGGTTCCGGCGGTGGTTCTTATGGCAATGGCGGCTCAAGCGGCGGCCAGAGCAGGCCCCGGGAGGCGCCGCCTTCGGCGGAAGGCCCGTCCGATGATGGTTTTGCCGACGATATTCCTTTTTAGGAGAACATCCAACAACGTTTTAAGGAGATTATAATGTCTGACGAAAAATATACGGAAGATCGCGAGCGCCCTCCCCGGCAGGATAGGGGGATGGATGTGCAGATGGACGGCCGGGACGGTGAAGACCGGGGCGGCCGGGGGGGAAAGGGCAAGGTCTTTTTCAAGAAGAAGGTCTGCAAATTCTGTGTCCAGAAACTCAAGATAGACTACAAGGATGCGGATGTGCTGCGCCGCTTTATTACGGAACGGGGGAAGATACTGCCCCGCCGTATCACCGGCACCTGCGCAAAGCACCAGCGTGCCCTTGCGCTCAATATCAAACGGGCCCGTTCCATCGCGCTGCTTCCCTTTGTGGCCGAGTAAAGGGGAAGGTTCCCCTCCGGAACAAGCGGCGCTTTGGCAGGGCGGCATTTCTGTTCTGCCCTGCATACTGGGGGCTGTCATAAGCGTTGCCCTGATACGGAGCGGTTTTCTGAGCTTCTTTTTCCTGATCCCCCTGGGCTTTGTGGCGGCGGTCTATAATGGGCGGACCGCCTGGGCTGCGGCATTAAGCGCCCTGGGGATTAACACCTTTATTTCCCTTTGCCTGTCCCTTGCAGGGGGGGGAGAGCCGGGGAATTTACCCTGGATTTTTTTTATTTTGCCCTTATGATAGGGACCTTTGTCTGGATCATGGCGCCCCCGGCTTTAGGGCCGCAGTTTTTAAGGATACGCACCGCTTACCGCTTTGTTGCGGCTTCTGTGGCGGGGGCCCTGATGTTCATGGGCATCGTTTATGCCTCAAATCGGGGCAATTCGGGGTTTATGGTTTTTCTGCGGGCCCAGGCGGAAATGCTGTCCTCCCTGTACATCGCTTCGGCGGGGGCCGATGCGGTGCAGCAATCCTTTCTGGAGCGGCAGGTAAGTCCGGATAACATTATAGCCCTCATGGGCTTTGTGGCTCAGCGGGGGGGCGCGGTGGCTTCCTCCATGGCGATGTTTTATTTCAGCCGGCAGCTGGCCTGCTCTCTGGCGGTTCTTACCCGCCATGTACAGCCAAAGCCGGGCTTGGGGGAGTTCCATGCCCCCTCCCGTCTTATCTGGGCCCTGTCTTTTTCGCTCCCGGCCATCCTTCTTTTCCGGGTGCTCAAGCTTGGCCTCCCGGAGATTGCCGCATGGAACATGCTGGTGCTTTGTGCTATGATGTACCTGGCTCAGGGCGGCGGGATTATCCGTTTTTTCCTTGCCCGCCGGGACATTTCGCCCTTCCTGCGCCTGGTGTCCAATATTTTGATCATTGTGGTGATCTTTAGTCCGGGAATTAACGCGTTTGCCCTGGGAGCTGTAATCCTTCTGGGTATCGCTGAAAATTGGGCGCCCCTGCGGGCGCTGAAACCAAACGGGCCGCCGTCTACTCCGGCGGCGTGAACCTGGCGCTGTCAAGAGGGGAAGCTTCGGCGTTCCGCCTCGGTTGAGGAGCCTGTTCTTCGCCTGTTGCCGGTGATCTTTTTTGATCGCCGTAAATTCACTACTTGGAGAAAATTGCAAAGCAATTTTCTCCAAGCTCAAATGCGCAGCATTTGAGCAGGAGCTCGGTATGAAGGTAATTTTAAACAAGGATCTGTCAACCCTTGGGGAAGAGGGGGATGTAAAGGATGTAGCCAAGGGTTTTGCCCGTAACTATTTGTTCCCCCGGGGCATAGCCCTTCCCTATACGGATAGCACGGTAAAGCTTTTTGAATCCCGCAAGGAAGAAATTGAGGCCCGGAAGGCGGAAAAACGGAAGGACGCCGCCGGTCTTAAGGAAAAGCTTGAAGCCCTGGAACTGGTTATTACCATGCCCGCCGGGGCCAACGGCAAACTCTACGGCGCCGTTACCAGCCAGACCGTGGCGGATGAATTCGCCAAACAGGGCTACCAGATTGAACGGAAGCGGATTGAACTTGCGGGAACCAGCTTTAAGAGCGTGGGGAAATACAAAGCCGCCGTCAAGCTCTATGAAAGCGCCGCTGCGGAAATAACGATCACCGTTCAGGGCCATGTGGAAACCACAAGCTCCGCCCCCAGCCGGCCTCCCCGCCGGAGAAGGGACGAAGAAGCCGCCCCCGCAGTAACGGAAGAAGCGGCTCCCGCGGCAACAGAAGAAGCGGCGGCCCCGGCAGGCGCCGAAGCGGCCCCTGCTGCGGCTGAAACAGAATCTGGCTCCGGCGGGGAAGAAGCTGGGCCGGCGGCGGAAGAAGCGGCGGCCCGGGAATAGGCGGGCCCATAGGACCTGAAGTATAAGATGGCGGCCCCCGGACTAAAGGATAAAATCCCTCCCCACGATGATGAGGCGGAACGGGCGGTCCTGGGGGCCATGCTCATGGATGCCGATGCCATCGGCGCCGCCATGCAGTACCTGCGCGCCGGGGATTTTTATTCCAACGCCAACAACCGGGTATTCGAAGCCATTCTGGGGGTATACGACAAGAGCGTCAAAGCGGATATCCTTACCGTAACCGGGGAACTGCGGCAGAGCGGGAAACTGGATGAGGCCGGGGGTTCCGCTTATGTGTCCTCCCTTACCAGTGTGGTGCCCTCCAGCGCCAATATCGAATACTATGCAAAAACCGTGCAGAGTTATGCGCTGCGCCGGGCATTGCTGCGGGTTTCCGGGGAAATAAGCGCCAAGATCTTTAACGAGTCCATGGAATCCCGGATGATCCTGGAAGAAACCCAGCAGCGGATCTTCGAGTTAAGTGATAACCGGCAGGCCTTTAGTTATCAAAGCGTCAAGGCGCTCCTTCCCGGCGCAATACAGATCATCGAGAATCAGTTCAAAACAAAGAAGGAATACACCGGCATCCCCTCGGGTTACGACGATCTTGACAAGCTTACATCGGGCTTCCAGCCCTCGGAGTTTATCATCATCGGCGCCCGGCCGAGTATCGGGAAAACAGCCCTTGCCCTGAGTATGGCGGCCAATATCACCATCAAAAAAAAGATACCCGCCGCCTTTTTTACCCTGGAAATGCCCGCCATGGCCCTGGTGCAGCGGCTGATCTCCATGGAAACCAGGATAGGCTCCGAACTTCTGCGGACCGGCTTTATTAAAACCAGCGATTTTCCGGCCATCCTTGCGGCGGCGGGGGACATCAACGAAGCTCCCCTGTTTATTATGGATATGCCCAACATGAAGCTCCTGGACCTCCGCGCCCAGGCCCGGCGCATCCGCTCCAGGGAAAATGTGGGGATCATCTTTATTGATTATCTGGGGCTCATCAGTTCGGAAAATTCCCACATGCCCCGGTATGAGCAGATGTCCGAAATATCCCGTTCCCTTAAAAGCCTGGCACGGGAGCTGAATATCCCCATCGTGGTACTCTGCCAGCTTGTCCGCGAAGCGGAAAAGGAAAGGCCGAACCTGTCTTCCATCCGGGATACGGGCTCCATCGAACAGGACGCCGATGTGGTCATGTTCCTGCACCGGGAGCGGGAATACGACAAGAAAAATGGTGAGCAGCCTGCCGCTAACCCGGGGGAGGGGATCAAGACGAGCCTTATTCTGGCAAAACAGCGGAACGGCCCCGTGGGAACCGTGGACCTGACTTTTATGTCAAAGTACGCGAAATTTGAATCAATGATAAAAAAGAATTAGAATAAATATAGGGAGGATATATGGCCTTTAGTGACAATTATGATTTTGAGTTACTGAAAAACGAAGCGGAAAAGCTGGTTGTGGACGAATTGGGTAAACAGCTTGAATCCTGCCCGGAGGAGATCTGCACCTGCAACGAATGCGTGGTAGACATGGCCGCCATGGCGTTGAACGCGGTCAAGCCCCTCTACCGTTTCTCCCTTCTGGGCACCCTCTACGCTGCCCAGGCGGTGAACGAGCAGACCGATTATGCCGACAGCATCCGGGATGCCGTCAGTAACGCTATCGAGAAGGTGCGGAAGAATCCAAGCCACGATTAGGAGTTTGTTACCTGCTCACCCGTCCCCACACCGTTCCGCCCCCTTTGCTCCGGAGGCTCCACTCATTTTCGTAAAGGCGAAACAGGGCAAGGATGCTGCCGGTTCCGGCGTCGTGCCAGCTTATGTCGCCGTTGGAATCGACGGCGATAAACCAGGCTGTGGCAGTACTATTGGCGTTGCCGGTGGTATTGATGGCGGCGCCGATAAGCTGTTTGGGAATGCCGGGGCCCCGCTCAAAGTGAATCATTTCCCGGCCGGCGCCCTCGGGCACGGCGGCGTCCGATCCGGCCTGCGGATGTATGGAAGCGCCGGTCCCGCCTATGGTTGAGGCCAGGGCGTCCCCGGCTTCGGCAATGCTGAATACCGTATCCTCGCCCTGGTATTCATCCAGTACGGCGGATGCGGAGGAATTTGCGGGGTTAAGCCGTATCAGTAAAGTCCTGGACTCCCCCTGTCCCTGATTAATAGCGGCGGCGTATATATTCCCCGAGGGGAAGCGGTAGAGACGGGCCCCAAAGGTTGAGTCGTAGGGGAGGGGGACGGTCTCCCCGGTAACTATGTTGATCTTGAGAAAGGGGGCGTTCCCGGAGAGAGCGCTCCGTCCCAGGATGATATTGTCCTTATCAAGAAAGGCGGCGTCCATGGAACCGAGGGAGGAGTATGAAAAATTCACCGCCCCGGTTTGCAGGGATACAACGGTGATATTGCCGGATGAATCCAGAAACAAACCACGGTCATCCAGAATTGCGGCGCTGCGGAGGGGACGGAGGGGTATTTTGTTCAGGACAAGATCCGGGGAGTCGGGGCTTTTTATAACCGGGAAGGACCGGGTATTGCCGGTCTGCCAGAGCATGAACCGTTCCCCGTCCCTGCCATTAGGAACGCCGGCGATACTGGTGTACCCGGCGGCGTTTTCAAGGTGCAGCCCAGCGCCCCCCGCAAGTTTTGAAAAATCCAGGGGTATAAAGGCCAGGCAGTTATCCTCCGTAAGGAAGGCAAGCCGGGAAGGGGAAGCTGCGGCCCCGGTGATCCGGTTCTGTTTTTTTACGGTCATGGGCTTTAAGCCGCCTGAGAAATCAAGGAGCAGCAGCTCCCCGCCCGCTGTGCCCAGGGCAATAACATTACCCGCCGCCGCAGCAATACTGATATCTGACGCAGTAATACTGTTATCCCCGGTTCCGGCGGGAATGGGTATCCGTGCGGCGGTTTCCAGCTTTTGTATTGAATTCATTCTGAACCGGTAAACCACCGGGAAAGGCCCATCGGGGACCAGACATACTATCTCGTCATCCCTGCTTCCCGGGCTCAGCCGGGCGCGGCGGGAAACCGCCCTGTTCCGGTCCAGTTCGTTTCCGGTAACTGCGTCCAGGATCACCAGGCCGCCCGCGTCAAGGCCCGCAAAAAAACGGTTGTTCCCGAACATCAGGGGAGAACCCATATTGGCGGGAACCGTAAAACGGCCCCTTTCGTTTCCCGATTCAATATCCCAATAGGAGAGGGTCCCCGCAGGGGAATAGGCTATCATGGTCCGGTCGTATCTGCCGGTGGCCGCGAAACTTATTATCCCCGAAAGGGCGGAGGGTGACCGGAGCAGCTCCCCTGTTTCAGCGTCGATAAATATCAGGGCGGTATTGCCGCTTCGCTCCGCGATCAAAAAATTCCCCGATGCAGAATAGTTAATATAACTGATGGGGTCCCGGAAAGGCCGGGAAAAAATATTTTCCATCCTTTCATAATCCCAGGCGGATATGCGGTTCAGGCCCAGGCCGTCGCTTTCGATGCAGGCGATCTGTGTTTTCTCCGGACGGCGTACCATGGCGGTGATGCCGTAGCTGCCGATCTGGAAACGTTCCCTGGCGCTGTTGTTTCCGATATCCCAGATTTCAAGAAAGCCGTCTTCCCCGGCGCTGAGGATTCTGTCCCCGTCGTACACCAGGCTGCTGACCGCCCCCCGGTGCCCCCCGGGGCTCAGGTCCCGGAAAACCCGTCCCGATTGGGCGCTTAAGGGGGGCGCCGGAAGGGCCCCCTGAAAAACCCACAGAACTGCTGCGAAAATAAGCGGCCGGAAGGGGAGGGGGCCGGTCTTCATTGAAGCTCCGCCGGGCGGATGGTGTTTTGAACTGAAAGATAATTGCGGACCCGGAGGGCGCTGAAAACCTCGCCCCTGGGATGCCTGCGGAAATCCGCAAGGGTTTTTTCGTACACATCCATGGGAATACGGGTTATCGCCGCTTCCCCTTCCCGGATTCCGTGGAGGTGGAATTCGATTGTCCCCGGAGGGGAAATCGGGCCTTCGGCGGAGCTTCCCGGCCTCTTCCCCTGATACCAGATGTTTATATCGCTGTCGGGATAGTTTTCATCGGCCTTGAGGAAGAGGAAATATTTCAGGGCCTCCACCGCGGCGGGCTCCAGGCCGTCCCGGATAACGGCGATACGGTCCGAGAGTTCGGGATAGCCGATTACCACTTCCAGGTTTTTTACCGGGGGGGGATTTTTTTTTCGCCGGTAGAATTCACCCCGGTTAAGTTCGGGGATCACATCAAGCCGGAGATTATGGCTGGGCCATGTCAGGACCAGGGGGAATTCGGGTCTGTGTTTTTTTCCGCAGCTGGGGCAGGTAAAATTCATGAAGGACCCGCTGGTGATTTCGTCGATGTATTTGGGCTCCCCATCAAGATCGATTTCTTCCGGAATTTCCACAGTAAAGGTGTTATCGCAAAGACAGGGTATTTTTTGCTGCATGATTACTCCTAACGGCGGACCAGATACATGATATCCCCAAATACGGCAAAGATCATGAGCCCGAAAATAAGGACCACCCCTACGGTCTGGAAGGCGCTGATCACCCGGGGATGCAGGGGCTTCCGGCAGGCCGCTTCGATAAGGAAGAGGATGATGAGCCCGCCGTCGAGTACCGGAAGGGGAAGGAGGTTCATCACGCAGAGGGCGATGGAAATAAGGCAGAGAAAATTGGCCATGGATCGGATCCCCGTGACAAAGCTTTCCCCAAAGCCTTCCGTGGCGATATCCCCCGCCATATAGGTAATGCGCACCGGGCCGGAAACCGCCTGGGTCAGATCAATGCCCTTGAAGAGCAGCGCAAGGCTCCGCAGGGATACCACAAAGGTTTTCCAGGTTTCTTGTGTTCCCCGGGCCAGGGCGGCGAAGGGATTGAGGGGCGGGTTCCGGTACTGCACAATTCCGTAACTGATCCCCAAATCCGCCCCGCCGTTTTCGGTGTAGGCGGGGATCAGGATCGTCCGCTCAGAGCGGCCGTTCCGCTCATACTCTACGGCAAGTTCATGGGGATTGTGTTCCAGCATTTTAAGCATCCCCACCGTATAGGAGAGTTCTTCGCCGTTTATCCTGAGAATCCGGTCCCCGGCCCGGAGCCCCGCGGCGGCGGCGGGGCCGCTAACGGAGCTGATCACCGGATCGGTCCAGAAATAGACCCCGATCTTCCCCGCCCCGGAGCTCTTGTCAAGGCTGG
Organism: Spirochaetia bacterium; assembly: GCA_025997875.1. GTDB lineage: Bacteria > Spirochaetota > Spirochaetia > Treponematales > Breznakiellaceae > BNUT01. The sequence continues at coordinate 12,330 of BNVE01000046.1, read as the reverse complement.
GCCGTACTTCCAGATCCAGCACGGCGCCGTCACGTTCAACCGAGAGGGAGAGGTTTTTTTCCGGGTTTACGGCGATATTTTCCTGTACATCGTGGTAGTAGGGGGTCTTCTTTCCGTTAATACCGATGATCCGGTCCCCGGTTTTCAGCCCCGCCTCGTCCGCCGGGTAGTCCTCGCCGCTTATTTCCGAGGCCAGGATGATCCGGTTATCCAGGGTATTTACATCAAACCCGAAGCCCCAGATGACCGAAAGCACCAGCACCGCGAAGATCAGGTTGAAGAGGGGCCCCGCAAAGGCTACGATGATGCGGCGGAAGGGGGGGGCGCCCAGGAAGGTCGCCGGATCGGGGGCCACCGCGTTCTTACGGTTCTCCCAGGCTTCCTGGAATTCATTATCTCCCCGCATTTTGCAGTATCCCCCCAGGGGGAACATACCCAGCCGGTACTCCACCCCCCGGATTTTCTTTTTCAGAATGGGCTTGCCCCAGCCGATGGAAAAGGCTTCCACATCGATGCCCACCAAACGGGCCGCAAGAAAATGCCCCAGCTCGTGGACAAATACCACCACACCCAGGCCCGCAAGGCCCAATACTATCTTTACTACAAACATGCGCTACCTCTGTTTTTCCGCTGCCAATTCCCGGGCCATCCTGTCGGCTTCCAGAATTGATTCCATATCCGGTTCGCCGGTATTCCACTGCTTACTCAAAACATACTCAACAATGCGGGGTATATCAAGAAAATCCGCCCTTCCCGCAAAGAACGCTTCTACCGCCGCTTCGTTAGCTCCATTATACACGCAGGGGTAAAGTCCACCAAGCCGGGCCGCCCGGTAGGCCAGGGGAAGCATGGGGAATTTCTCTTCATCGGGCCTTTCAAAGTCCAGGCTCAGGTTTTCAAAGTCCAGGGCCCCAAAGGGGGAGTGCCTTGGTTCCGGCCAAAAGAGGGCCTCGTGGATGGGAAGCCGCATGTCGGGCCGGGAAAGCTGGGCGTATACCGCGCCATCCTTCATCCGTATCATGGAATGGACCACGCTTTGGGGGTGGACCAGGACCTTTATTTTTTCCGGGGCCATTTCAAAGAGCCGCGCCGCCTCGATCACCTCCAGGCCCTTATTCGCCATGGACGCCGAATCGATGGTGATCTTGGGCCCCATCTTCCAGGTGGGATGGGCCAGGGCGTCCTTTGCCGTAACGGACTCAAGTTCCTTAAGGGTGTACTTGCGGAAGGGCCCCCCGGAGGCGGTCAGGAGGATTTCCTCCGCATTGTCCCTGCCGTGGGCATTGAGCAGGTTGAAGATCGCCGAATGTTCCGAATCCACCGGGATGATTTTCACCTTTTTCTCCGCCGCCAGGTTAAAGACCAGGGGCCCCGCCATGACGATGGTTTCCTTGTTCGCCAGGGCCAGATCCGACCCCGCCCGGATAGCCGCAACCGAAGGCTCAAGCCCCGCCGCCCCGGCAATGCCGTTAACGGTGATGTCGGGCCCTGCTTCCGCAATGGCCTCCGGGAGCCCGCCCTTCCGTGCAAGTACCGGAACGGCCCCGGGGAATTCTTTCCCCAGGCGGAGCAGCCCCTCCTGATCGGTGTAGCTTGAAAGGAGGACCACCTCAAAATCATCCCTGCCGGCGCGGATGTTTTCCCGAATCACATCCAGGGTGCTCCGGCCGATGGAACCGGTAGCCCCAAGGATGGCAATGCGTCTTTTCATGATGCCACGGGCCGCAGGGCCCCGAAACTAGCCAAAGAGGATGCGGTATGCCACATAAAATACCGGGGCGGCCAGGGCAAGGGAATCGATGGAATCCAGGACCCCGCCCCTGCCGGGGATGATGGAGCCTGAATCTTTAATGCCGGAACTTCGTTTCAGGGCCGATTCCGCAAGGTCCCCCAGGGAACCCGCGGCCCCGGTGACGAAGCCCAGCAGGGCCCCCGCGAAAATCGGGTGAAGGGAACGGGAAACAAAGGCCCCGGAGATAAACAGGGCGCCCCCGATGCCCGCAAGGATAGCGGCGATCAGCCCCCCCACAAAACCGGCGATGCTCTTGTTGGGGCTTGCGGTAATGATCCCCCGGTTTCCCTTACCAAAGAGTATACCCGCCGCCCAGGCAAAGGAATCGTTGCCAAAGACCATCAGGAGAAACATCAGGATCACCATGTCGGCCCGGGGCAGCAGGGTCATCCTGATGATCCAGACCATGAAGAGCCCGGGGTACATCATCACCGAAAAGCCTGTGGCGGTACGGATCGTATAATCCCGGAGCTTTTCATCAGCCGCAAAGATCCGGGATACCAGGAGCCAGCAGCCCCCGATGATAAAGGCCGCCGACATCACCTGACCGTTAAGGCCGAAACTGACCACCACGGTCATGGCTACGGGGCTGATAATACCCAGGATTGCCGCTTCCGCAGCGGGAAGGACCAGCCCCTTTCTTTTGAGTATGTCGGCAAATTCAACCGCCCCTAAACCGCTGAAGATGATAACCGCAATATTGACCGCCAGATGATGGTTCTGGGGAAGGAATACCACAATGAGTACTACCAGGGGGATACCAATAAAAAAGATAAGAAGCCGCTGTATAATTTTTGTCATAGTATTACACCCTGGCTATGCCGCCATACCTGCGGTCCCGGTTCTGATAATCCTGCACCGCCAGGACAAGGTCCTCCCCGGTCCAGTCGGGCCAGAACTTGCCGGAAATATAATACTCCGCATAGGCCCCCTCCCAAAGCAGAAAATTACTGGTTCTGAATTCCCCCGCGGTTCTGATGATCAGATCCGGGTCGGGCACATCCGGGTTATCCAGGAATTGCCGGATACGGTCCGAAGTAAAGGGCGCCGCCGGCCCGCTGTCCGGCCCGGCTTCCGCAGAAAGCCCAGGTCCCGCCGTCTTTTCCGCCCCCAGGGCCCGGTTTACCGCTAAAGAGCGGTTTACCGCTCTCACGATCTCGTCCCGGCCGCCGTAGTTTAAGGCCAGGATCACCTGCATCCCGTCGAAACCGCCGGTGTCTTCGCAGGCCCGCCGCAGCTCCTCGGCGATATCCGGGGGCAGCCCCGCAACATCCCCGGCGTGGCGTATCCTGATCCGGTTTTCCCGGTAGAAATTCAGTTCCCCCCGGAGGTACTGCTTTACCAGGCCCATGATAAACCCCACTTCTTCCGCGGCCCGTTTCCAGTTTTCCGTGGAGAAAGTATACAGGGTCAGGTAAGAAATTCCCATATCGCTTGCGGCCTTGACGACCCTTTTCGCCGCCGTAAGGCCCTCAAGATGTCCCGCCGTCCGGACCTGGCCCCGGCTCTTTGCCCAGCGGCCGTTTCCGTCCATGATGATCCCGATATGGGCGGGTAGGGCGCTTTTCGTCAAATTCACCTCTTCTTAGCCAAAAAATGCAAAATAAATCCTGGCAAGCCAATGCATGGAGAATTGCGTAGCAATTTGGTCAAACTTCCATGATTTCTTTTTCTTTCTCTTCCAGAACCTGATTCACCTTGGTGATATAAGTGTCCGTAAGCTTCTGCAGTTCATCGGCTGCCTTGGTTTCTTCATCCTCCGTAAGGGCGGCGTCTTTAAGGAGCTTTTTAAGCTCGTCGTTGCCGTCCCGGCGGATGTTCCGCACGCTCACCCGGGACTGTTCGGCCTGGTTTTTGGCCAGCTTTACCAGTTCCTTCCGGCGTTCCTCCGTCAGGGGCGGGATGCTGATCCGGATAACCTTGCCGTCGTTGGAGGGGTTCAGGGACAGTTCCGATGAACGGATGGCCTTCTCAATTTCCCCGATAAGGGCCTTGTCCCAGGGCTGGATAACGATGAGACGGGCTTCGGGGATGGAGATGTTGGCCACCTGGTTCAGGGGGGACTTGTCCCCGTAGTAATCGACCTTGATCTTGTCAAAGAGGGCAGCCGAAGCCCGGCCGGTCCGCAGGGAAGCGAAGCCGTCCTTAAGGCTTGCAAGGGTCTTTTTCATCCGTTCTTCGGATGATGAAATGACGGCGTGCATATTACTGTCCGACCTTGAAGTAAACATAATCGTTCACGTTGAATTTGGCGCCCTGCTGCTTGCCGAAGTCTTCCAGGGCCTTGGCGACGGTAAATTTTTCGTCCTTTACATAGCCCTGTTCCAGAAGGCAGATGTCCGAAAGGAACTTGTTGACCTTGCCCTTAAGGATATTGTCGATCACGTTGGCGGGCTTACCTTTAAGCTTTTCGTCCTGTTCCATCTGCTTGCGGAAGATCTCCTCCTGCTCCTTGAGGAAGGCGGGGTCCACCTTGCTCCGGTCCAGGGCCGCCGGGTTAAAGGCCGCCACATGGAGGGCCAGGGTAAAGGCAAATTCCTTTACCTCATCCTTCTGAAAGATCTCAGGTTTGTCGGAATCGAATTTCACCGCCACCCCGATATTGCCGTCCCCGTGGATATAGGAAGTAAGGTACTCGTTGGCGGCGGCCTTGACCACCTTGACCCGCTTAAGGCTCATGTTCTCCCGTATCTTGGCGGCAAGATCGCTTACCAGGCCGGAAAGCTCTTCGTTCACATCGGTATAGCCCTTTTCCAGCACCCGGTCGGCAATAACGGCGCCCAGGGCGATAAAATCGGGGTTCCGGGCCACAAAGTCGGTCTCCGAGGCCAGTTCCACCAGGGCGGCGGTATTGCCGGCAATCTTTATAAAGACCTTCCCTTCGTTGGTGGCCCGGTCAGCCCGTTTTTCCACCGCCGCAAGGCCCTTTTCCTTTAAGAGTTTTTCCGCCGCCGCAAAATCGCCGTTGGTAGACTCCAGGGCCTTCTTGCATTCCATCGGTCCTGCTCCGGTCTTTTCCCGGAGATTTTTCACATCCGCTGCACTGATAGCCATTTTATATAGACTCCTATTTAGTACGGCGATTGGCCGCACCGTTTAATCGAAGCGAAACGAAGTTCCGCATAAATCGTATGTGTCTAGAAAAGACTCACATATCTTACGATAATAGTATCAAACACGCATAAAATTATAAGGTCTTACCTGGCTAGGTTTAAGTTTGTGTTTATCTAAAACTCCACAACGAACTAGTTCTTTCAAGTAGTTGTCTTGAATATAGACAAGGCCATCAGGTTTGTTGCAATTTGGCAAATGCTTACAGAGGTAATAGATTTCGATAATAGGAATTACATCCATACCTTCTTTGCCAACTTCAATTCTAGTAGCACAACTATCCTCAACGTTGGATCTTTTTATAGATGTAACACCACAACTTGCCATCCAATCTTGAATATTAAACACAACATAGCTAGGACGACTCACGGGCAGACTCAACATTATACCCTGTTTGTTATTCACTTGATCGCGAACAGACGAGACGCTGAAAGGTTGCTCTGCAAGAGGAGCAGTAATCGGTAACTGTTCCTTTTGCTTTTTGTTGAAAAAAGAAAACATCATGCTACCTCTTCAAGTTTGTACTCCACACGCGCTGACACTCCCTCATGCTCGCCAGCATCAAGTTGAAATATGTATTCACCCGTTTCTATTTTTTTAGGTTCGATTTTAGCAATGATCGGTTCCGCTTGAATAGACATGAACTGCATCTTTTCAGGTAATGCCATCTGAGAAAATCGCGCTTGATTGTAGGCCCAGCAAACCCTTGATTCCATGCCTTCAACAACATGCGATGTTATCAGAGATTTAAATAGCTCATGATTATCATTACAGCTTTTATAGACTGCATGAAGTGAAACTACCAAGGCATGACAAAGGTCTGCTATGGAATTATCAAGGTTCATACCTCTACCCTTGACATTCATTTCAATACAAACTGCCTGATACCTAAAAAATGGATCGTCAAGTGTTTCAATGACAATGAAATGAAAATTTTGATATCCATCAAAAGATTCGCGAATTAATTCTTCGTGGAACCCCTTCACTTCAATTTCACCGATAGATTTTGCTGTCCCAATATCAGTCATACACATACAGCCTCCCTCTTGCCATATACTCTCCCTTATTTTATTTAACGTCCAGTGGACGGTTTGTGCTCACAGTTGTAACACCCAGTAATAAATTATCGGCATGACTTCTTTTATCATGCAGCTTCTCATTCCTCTCCCAGTATTTTATCAACATCCACGGGCAATACATCTTCCTCATCCGGTTCGCTTACCGGTTCAACGGCGGCCGGTTCCGGGACAGGGGCGTCGGTAGCGGTAAAGGATTCGATATCGATTTCCTGATCCTCCTCCTTGATGGATACATCGGTCATGATGTCTTCCATGGTTTCGTCTTCGTCCCCCAGGGTTTCGATGATCTTGAGCCCCACCTCGTTGTCCGCTTCCACCACCGCGTTGGCGATGATCTGGGTAAAAAGGGTGATGGCCCGGATGGCGTCGTCGTTGCCGGGGATGGGAAAATCAATGCCGTCGGGGTTGCAGTTGGTGTCCACCACCGCCACGATGGGGATCCCCATGCGACGGGCTTCGGTTACGGCAATCGCTTCCTTGCGGGTATCAATGATGAAGATGATCCCCGGGAGATCCTTCATTTCCTTGATGCCCCCCAGGTTCTTCTGGAGTTTTGCCCGTTCCTTGCCGAGGCCGGAGATTTCTTTCTTGGTGAGATTTTCAAAGGTCCCGTCAACTTCCATCTTTTCCAGTTTCTTGAGACGGAGCAGGGACTTTTTTATGGTTGTAAAGTTGGTAAGCATACCGCCGAGCCAGCGGTTGTTCACGAAGAACATGCCGCACCGTTCAGCCTCTTTCTGGATAGCCTGCTGGGCCTGTTTCTTGGTTCCCACAAAGAGAACCGTCTTGCCCCCGGCCACGGTCTTGCGGACCGCATCGTAGGCGTCTTTAATCGCCTGTATGGTTTTTTGAAGATCGATGATGTGGATTCCGTTCCGTTCGGCGAAGATGTACTTCTTCATCCGCGGATCCCACCGCTTTACCTGATGGCCAAAGTGCACGCCCGATTCGAGCAGACTTTTCATGGTAACTACTGCCAAAATATCCTCCCGGTTGTCGGTTCGTCAATGAAAATAGTAATTTCCATTGACGAATTTGAGTTTTCCTTTGGAAAACTCACGCCATGAAAACACTTCATTACGTAAAGACAACACCTTCTCTGTATCTCATTATTCGCTACGGAATAATGGAAAATTACAAAAAACCCAAGCTACTTACAAGTAGCAACTATCTACCGATAGCAGCTTTTTGCATTGATGAACAGGCCGGTCCATGGAGTTTCAGCATAGCTGAAACTCCTTAGATTAAAAAAAGCGAAGCTTTTTTTAATCCCCGTACGGGTAGCCGTTCTCCTTGAGCATGACATAAAATTCGTGTATTGGCAAGCCCACGATGGAGCTGTAGGAGCCCCGGATGCCGGATACGAAACAGGCGGCTAATCCCTGTACCTTGTAGGACCCGGCGACCCCCTGCCATTCCCCGGTGTTGAGGTACCATTCGATTTCAGTATCCGAAAGGGGGGCAAAGGATACGGCGCTGACCACCGACCGGCAGTCGATGGTTTCGGTTTTCCCACTGTAGAGGGCCACCCCGGTGACCACCTGATGTTCCCGTCCCCGGAGCCTTTGGAGCATCCTTTGGGCGTCATCCCGGTCCTTTGGCTTGCCGTATACGTCCCCGTCCACCGAGATGATCGTATCCGCCCCGCAGATCCAGGGGGGATTGCCCCCTTTCAGCAGATCGATGATCTTTTTTACCTTCCTGAGGGAAAGTTCCTCCGCCAGAGCCTGGGGATCCGTAATATCCCCCGGGTTCTCGTCAATAAGGGGAGGCATGATACTGAAAGGCAGGCTCAGGAGGCGGAAATATTCCTGCCTTCTTAAAGACCCGGATGCTAAAATAATAGGTTCCATAAACACCGACATAATCCCCAGTATACACAAAAACGCCCGGTTCGGCAATGGAAATTAAGAAAGAAATGAAGATATCCCGCAGCAAGCGGCATGAAAACACCGGAAAAAAGCCCCCCTTATGCGGGAGGCTTTCCGGCGGGCGGCGCTAAAAACAGGGCCTTTTAGTTCCCCCGCACATTGGCGCCCCTGAACATATAGTTGAATATCAGGGAAACATTGATATGTTTGAAGGATGAAAAATCGATATTTTCGCTTGAAGCGATGGGATCCGCAAAGCCGGTTCCCAGGCGCATCACCATACCGAAGCCATGGGTTTTTTCATCCCGGCCGCCCAAGTCAAAACCAATATCCAGATACCCGCCCAGGAAGGGTTTCGCTTTAAATTTATCATCCTTCGCAGAGATCGAACTGGAACTACCCCCACCTGTGGAAGTACCTGTATATTCAGCCTCGGCGGACAGGGGAATATAGGGGATTAAGCCCAGGCCGGCTACAAATGCCTTTGCGTTAATATGGATAAATGAGTAACAACATAGGTATTAACGACTGAAGAACCGGAAGGACTTAGGAAAGACTATACTGAATTATTTGATAAGAAAGGCGCCTTGTCAAGAATTTAAGGCGCGATATGGAAAATGAAGGTCTTTTCCGGTCCTTGCTATTTTCCAAGGGGCGCGCTGAGAATTTTGAAACAGTAGCTGACGATCAGGGAAACGCTGGCGTGCTGGAATTTCCGGTAACCGGCGTCGCTTTCCGCAATGTTATCGTCAAAGGGGAATTGGGCCCTTAAAAAAACGCCAAAGCCCTGGCTTCTGTTTGCCTGGCCCGCCCAGTCATAGCCAATATCGACATACCCGCCCATGAAGGGATGTATTCTGAAGCTGTCGTCATGGATGTCGTTTTTTACACTTTGCCCATTCACCGTTTGCCGGGATTCCCCGGAAAAGGTAAAAAACACCGGGATATACCCCGTAAGCCCCGCCCCTGCCGCCAGGCGCCCCCTGTTCACCCGTAAACCTGCGGGCAGTATGAGATACCCGGCGTTATAGGTATGGGTTTCCGTATGGGGGCTGGCGGTATCCCGTGCGTTGTAGTTGTTCGTATCATAAAATCCGCCAAAACCGATGCCCGCCCCCGCCGCAAGCCAGTCCAAAAAGTAATACCCTGCGGTGACCCGGCTCCCCCAATCCAGCCCCAGGCTGACATAATCCCCCTTGCCGTATTCATTTTTCTGATGAATATTGGGAATTTCCAGCCCCGCCTGGACCTCCGGAATGACGACCAGGTCTCCCTTTTCATGGGCGAAAAGAGAAGTCCCCATTACCAGGAGGATCATAAGCGCCAAAAAACCCTGTTTTTCCACAATTTGTCCCATGGTTGACAATAGCCTATTTTTCAATTAATGTTAACTGAACAAGAGAGACTAGCTCATCTGGATAGAGCGTCAGCCTCCGGAGCTGAAGGTGGTGGGTTCGAGTCCCGCGTCTCTCAAAGAAAGTAAATTACTGCCAAGTAAAGCTTATACCCCAAAAAATGCGGCCATGACTCCAAGAATGCGGGACTCGAAGGGTTTTTGCGGCCCAGAGGAGCCGAAAGGCTCCGACGGGTAAAAGTCCAGGGATGGACTTTTAGCAAAAACCCCGGCCCGGAAGCGGAAGGCAGGATGCCTGACGCTGGAGGGGAGTCCCGCGTCTCTCAGATGTAATTCTTTATAATATAAGGAATTACGTGGAGTTATTTTCCCTTCTCAATTCAAAAGTATGGCACCGTGCATTTATTGTGTACGAATCTTTTTATAATGGAAGTGTGCCATGCCAAGAATCCAGCGTCCCTTTGTAGTCTGTAAGCGAAAAGATACTAAGAAGTTTATTTTAACTTTGAATTCTGTATCGGGGCTTCCCGCCAGGGTATGTAGTGAATGGCATAGGGTTAGCTTCTCCTACTGGAAGCTGATTTGTTCTGGCTGCCATATTAAGCACCATGAGCCAGGCCGAAGCTTTTCCGCTATTTTCGTCCAATTGATCAGTTTATCGAATATTCCCATAGCCTTCCCTTATTCATTAACCAATGGGCACATATTTTCTATCTCATGTAAAATAGTTAAATCACTACGAAAAACAAAGTTTTTACATTCGTTGGAATAAAAATCGTTTTTATCCTTCATTACAATAAACGCAAATAAATTCGCGGTATTTTCATTGTCCTTCATGCCAATAAACTCTTTATTGATAATATGCCCAAGTTCATGAGCTATCAATATTCGTATTTGCTTAGCCTCAAAGATAGAATTATAATAAATGGTCGCACCGTTATCATGATACCGGGTAGTTGCCCTTCTCTTTATATTTACGGGCATTAGAAGTATAGAATATAATCTTAAATTTTTGCTTTGAAATAATTGTATTGTCTTTTCGGTTTCGGCATTTGGATTTCTTATAGTATTAATAATTTCCTTCATCTTCTTGTCATTGATCAAATCTTCGATGGTTGCGATTAAATGTGATAAAAATCGCTCTTTTATTTTTGGCCTTATAGTATTCCCATATATTTGATTAAATTGATGAATACATTCCGGGGAAACTCTAAATGTTTTTGAGATTTCATTATCTACCTCATTCCCCATTAGATTAAGAATCTCCATGATGCACTAACAAATATTTCTACTTCATCATGGTATTCATCTTCAATGGTCAAATCTTCCTGGGTATTTGAAGTGTCAACGACCTTCATACATTTTCTGAGCAGATCAATCCGCTCCTGTAAATCGGCAATATCGTATTTTTGAAAAACAGACTCAATCTGCTCCCGATCAAATGAAATAAACAGATCTCCCATAATATTATCAACTTTGTAAGACGCCTCTGTTATATTCATTTAGCCCGCCAATTTTTTAAGAATGCCGTAATTCCTTGGAAAAACCAAGCTCTTTACGACATTTCTTTTCCTTTTGTCAGATCATTCTACACTAAATTTGAAAATAGTCAAGAAAAATCGCTCGGAGTACCAGGGCAAAAGCATTTACTATGAGAAACAAAAAAATCATATATAGCGAGTTGATTAGGAAAGAATAGTGTAAAAATATACCAATTATGGTTTAATTATACGGCGCATTTCGTGAATGATGCCAGCATAAATGCAGTGAAGCCCGAATTTCTTTCATATAAAGTTACCAAATATAGTCTAAGAAAGTAAATGCTTTTGCCCTGCTCGGAGTACTTTACCCCTTATTTCCCCGGAAAGAGGTAAATCACCCTACGTCCGCTGATGAATTCTGGACTAAAGGGAAGTCTTTTTCGAGGCCCTCAACCATCGAGAGGGCTGGGTGATAGCGATGTCCTTTTCTCCGGTAACAAGCCATTTTGTCGAAATTCCAAAGTAATCGGCGATTGAAGGAAGGAAATAAAGAGAATCTGATTTCTTATTACCTTTTTCGACTTCTGCGACTTTGCGGTTTATCCCCCTAAGGAGGAACCGTGCGGTGGAACGTATCAGGGTCAAAAACAACGGCCATATCTCAGGCGCGGCTTATGGGCTTATTCCTTTTGTGCTCGGTCTTGTCCTGGGTCTTGCCCCTTCCGTTTTATTTTTCATCTCTTTTACGGTAATTTTTACCGGAATTATCTTTTTTCATACTCCAACGGGGCATAAAGGCGGTGTACATCCTTGACGTTTTCGTTGTTTTTTGCCGGACTAAGCTCAAAGGGCCACGGCTCTATGGCGTTTGTGAACAGCTTGTCCAGATTGGCGGCGGCCATCAAATGGGCGTCCCTGCTGATAGAATCGGCTACAGCCGGACCGCTTAGGATTTTTTTGATTGAATTGTTGGAAAGCATGGCAATAATACGGGTACGGCTGGTCATGGGTTGGCCTACCATGCCCTCCAGGATTTTCCGGGCATCGTCAAAGGTATGTACTTCCCGTATCGGCTTTGCCATGACTTCATATTCATCCCCAAAATCTTTCGCCGTAAGCTCTTTTGCCTTGTCTGTACTGCTGTCGTAGGGCTCTTTCTTCACCGATCCGTCCTTTTTTATAGGTAAACCGAGCTTAACTATCGGTGGCTGAATACGAAAACCCATCGGGCGTTTACGGATTTAATTGAGTTAAATACCCTGGAACTACCCAAGCTGCCGCAGCAGGCGGACAAAAGCGAACTTTGGGACTGGATGCGTTTCTTAAAATGCGAAAAGCAGGATGAATTTGAAATGATTGCGGCAAAGAACCCCCAGATTGAAAAAGCGGTAGGTATTCTGAAGGATTTGAGCGCCGACGAGCGGACACGGCTTTTGGAAGAATCGCATCAAATTTTATTAAAATTTGTGATTTTTTTAAGAAAATTCTGGACAATTAATTATTAATGTGGTAATATTTAGGTGTGTACTTAAAGGTCTTAATGTCTTTATTCCTTTTAAATGCATAAAAAGGAATAAGCCCATAAGCCGCGCCTGAGATATGGCCGTTGTTTTTGACCCTGATACGTTCCACCGCACGGTTC
>BNVE01000045.1 GCA_025997875.1 Spirochaetia bacterium | reverse complement strand
TACTTTTTATCGTAGTCACTATTTTCGTTGGGCTATATTTGGGCACCAATTGTACCAGAAAATGCACATGGTCTCCCTCCGTCCCTATTTCTATAAATTTTATCTCATACCTCTTACTTATTTCTATACATACTTCCTTTAACGTCGTATCTACTTCTTCGCTAATCACTATCCTTCGATACTTCGCAGAGCATACTATATGATATAACAACACCGATACATTATGTGATTTGTGTATATATTCGCTCATCGTTCCATTCTATCACACCTTACTCTCTTTTTTAAGCGCCGCAGAGCGGCGGGGTATTAAACCCCAAGTGAATAAAGTATTTTATAAAAATCAGGCTATTTGACAAAAGCCTCCACTTCCCCTATACTGGTATGGTCAATCCGCACGATTGATGGTTTTCAGGCAGCTTTCCTCGGCATATAGCGCCGTATAAAGACTCCGTACACCAAAGGTGTAATTACTATTGAGTAATAGGAGTATAATATGGCAGCAATCGAAAAAAGCTCTCGGGATAACCGCCTTGTCATCACCGGCGCGCGGGAAAACAACCTTCAAAATGTCAACATAACACTCCCGCGGGATAAGCTGATCGTGTTTACCGGCGTTTCCGGTTCGGGCAAATCCAGCCTTGCCTTTGACACGATTTATGCGGAGGGGCAGATGCGGTATGTGGAGTCCCTGTCCTCCTATGCACGGCAGTTCCTCGGCTCCAGAGGCAAGCCGGATGTTGATTCCATTGAAGGGCTGTCACCGGCAATCGCCATAGAACAAAAGGCAACCAATAACAACCCCCGATCCACCGTGGGGACAGTTACGGAGGTGTATGATTATCTGCGCCTCCTTTGGGCGAGGATCGGCACCCCCCATTGCCCGCAATGCGGAAAAGTAATAAAGAAACAATCGGTTGATCAAATAGCCGAACAGATTATGTCCATGAAAGAGGGAACACGCTTTTGGATTCTCGCGCCGCTTTTTCACGGAAAAAAAGGGGAGCACCAAAAGGTGTTGAAGGATCTTTTGAAACTCGGCTACGCCCGTGTACGCATAGACGGTACGCTGTATGATTTAACCGAAAAAATCACTCTGGAAAAAACAACGAAGCACAATATTGAAGTGGTGGTTGACCGTCTGTCTGTCAAAGCGGACCAACTTATGCGTATCACCGGTTCCGTGGAAACGGCGCTTAATTTGGGTGACGGTCTTATCGCGGTTTATCTGCAAGACGAAAAAACAGAAGAACTGTTTTCGAGCAATTACGCCTGCCCCCATTGTGGAATAAGCCTGCCGGAACTCTCACCGCGGATGTTCTCTTTTAACAGTCCCTACGGATCATGCGAAAAATGTTCCGGCCTTGGTTTCTTTCTGGAAATTGATCCGGAGCTGATAATTCATGACCCGAACTTATCCCTGCGCAAAGGCGGCATTGCCGCTCCCGGCTGGGGCAGCGCCATCGAAGGAACCATAAGCGGTTCAATCTATATGGCCCTGGGCAAGAAGCATGGATTTACCATTGATACGCCGTTAAAGGATCTTTCCAAAAAAGCACTGGATGCCATACTCTACGGTACCAAGGGCGAAGAACTCAAATTAAAGTATTCCAGTTACGGCGGGCAGCTGATGGCGGTATCACGCCCCTTTGAGGGTGTTATCCCCAATCTGGAACGACGCTACAAAGAACAGCAATCCGAAGCGTCGATGTCAGAACTGCAAAGCTTTATGGCCGCCCTGCCCTGCCCCGCCTGCCACGGTGACCGGCTCAGTCCCGTGGTGCTTGCCGTGACAATGGGCGGGAAGAACATATCGGATTATTGCAAGCTGAATGTAACACAGGCAAAGGAATTTATTGCTAATCTGAAACTTACCCGCAATGAATCAAAAATCGCCGAATCCATAGTGCATGAAATCCGCTCCCGCCTTGATTTTCTGCAAAGCGTGGGACTTTCCTATCTGTGCCTTAACCGCATGGCAGGAACATTGTCGGGGGGCGAAAGCCAGCGTATCCGCCTGGCCACGCAAATTGGATCCGCCCTGACCGGCGTTCTCTATGTGCTCGATGAACCCTCAATCGGCCTGCATCAGCGGGATAATGATATGCTCCTTGCCTCGCTCAAAAAACTGCGGGACCTGGGCAATACATTGATTGTGGTGGAGCATGATGAAGAAACCATACGCCAGGCCGACTGGATTGTGGACATCGGCCCCCATGCGGGCGTCCATGGCGGGAAGATTGTTGCGGAGGGTACGCTGAACTCCATCCTGGACGAACCGCAATCCCTGACCGGGCAGTATCTTTCGGGGCAAAAAAACATCCCGATTCCTGCCAAACGGAGGACAGGCAATGGACATGAACTGATAGTAATAGGCGCCGCAGAAAACAATTTAAAAAACATTGACGTTCACTTTCCCCTGGGCGTTTTTACCTGTGTGACCGGCGTTTCAGGTTCCGGCAAATCCAGCCTGGTGAATGAGATTGTTTACAATAAGCTGGCGTCTGGTTTGAACCGAGCGCATACCCGGGCGGGAAAGCACGATCGTATTGAGGGCATGAAATTTCTGGACAAGGTTATCGACATTGACCAGTCCCCCATCGGTCGGACGCCCCGCTCAAATCCCGCAACCTATACCGGCCTGTTCGGTGATATCAGGAATTTGTTTGCCTCGACCAACGAGGCAAAAGCACGGGGCTATGGCCCGGGCCGCTTTTCCTTCAATGTGCATGGCGGACGCTGTGATAGCTGCGGCGGCGATGGGCTGGTACAAATTGAAATGCACTTTTTGCCCGATGTATATGTCCCCTGCGATGAGTGCAAAGGCGCCCGGTACAACCGTGAAACCCTGGAGGTTCTCTTCAAGGGAAAAAACATTGCGGAAGTTCTGGATATGCCCGCCGAAGAAGCCCTCGATTTTTTTCAGAATATTCCAAAACTGAAACGAAAGATACAGGCCCTGTGCGATGTTGGCTTGGGCTATATCAAACTGGGCCAATCCTCTACAACCCTTTCCGGCGGCGAGGCCCAACGGGTAAAACTGGCAACCGAATTATTGAAACCATCTACCGGACAGACCTTCTATATCCTTGACGAGCCGACCACGGGCTTACACATAGCCGATGTTCACATGCTGCTGGACATTTTGCAGAAGCTGGTGGATGCAGGAAACACCGTGGTAGTCATTGAGCATAACCTTGATGTCATCCGCTCCGCCGACTGGGTCATCGACCTTGGTCCCGAAGGCGGCGACGAGGGCGGCCATATTGTCTGCACCGGAACCCCGGAGCAGGTGGTTGCTTGCGCGGGGAGTTATACGGGGCGGTTTTTGAAAAAGACAATTTAGTTGTACAAATTTGTATAGGAGGATTCATAATGGATGGAAGAGGACATCATCATTTTCATGGCGGGCCCCATGGAGGGCATCACGAAAAACCCAATGAAGAACTTGTCTGTAATTTGGAAAAATGTGTTTTTTGCGGGAGTTGCGTAGAGGTGTGTAAAAAAGAGGCCATCAAGGTTGACAAAATCAATAAAAAATGGACCCTTGATAAAAACTTATGTGTCAAATGCGGACATTGTATTGGGCATTGTAAGGTTGATGCCTTAGAATTTGTGTAAATATCTAAAGTAAACCTGTTCCCCTTGACAGGAATTTCTCATTTCTCTATACTGATATTTGTCAAAGCTTTTCTTTAGGAAAGCAATTGACGGTTTTCAGGTAACTTTCCACGCATTTGCAACTGCATTTATGCAGACGCATCCGCGTAAAAGACTCCACACATTATTATTTTTCTCAAGGAGTCGAACATGGAAATCGTTCAGCAGAACAACTATCTTCTTACGGAACCGGTGAAAAAGCTTTTACCGAAGTTCATTGTTCCGTGCGTCATTTCACTGATCATCTCGTGTCTTTACAACATCGTTGATCAGATCTTTATCGGCAATAGTTATCTTGGCTATTTGGGCAACGCGGCAACAGGTATAATCTTCCCCATTACCGTAGTCGGCTGGGCATTGTCGCTGTTATTCGGCGATGGCGCGGCGGCGTATTTAAGTTTGGCGCAAGGAAGCGGAAATACAAAAGACCTCGGTAAAACAATCGCTAACAGTATTTTGTTTTCGTTCCTGACGGGTGCCGTGCTGATAGTTATAAGTTATATGGCGGGAGACACAATACTCTACTCCCTTGGCGCTACAGACGCGACAATCAAATTAACCCGCGATTACGGCGGTATCATTTTTATTATGATCCCGCTGGCGCTGGCGCAAAACACCATGGCGGGAATTATACGCGCCGATGGCAGCCCCCGTTACGCTATGATGGCAATGGCGGTGGGCGCGGTGCTGAACATTATCTTAGACCCCCTCACGATTTTTGTGTTGGGCTGGGGTATTAAAGGTGCGGCTTACGCGACAATTTTCGGGCAGTTTGTGAGTTTTGTTATATGCGCGGTGTATCTTCGGAAAAGCAAAATGTTTCGCCTCCGCGCCGCCGATTTTATTCCCAATCTGAAATCGGTCTCCCGCGTTTTGCCCCTGGGCGGATCAAGTTTTCTCACGCAGATTGCTATTGTCATTGTTACCGTGGTAAATAACAAACTTCTCGTGTCTTACGGTGCGCTCTCCGAATACGGCGCGGATATTCCGCTTGCCGCATTTGTCGTCATTATGAAACTGTTCCAGATCATTATTAATATCGCCATCGGTATTGCGGCGGGAGCGCAGCCGGTTATCGGTTTTAACTATGGCGCGAAACACTATGACCGTGTGCGCGAGGCGTTTAAATACGTTATGTTTTGGACAATAACAACAAGCGCGATAGCGACAATTATATTTGAGCTATTCCCCGGCGCCTGTATTGCGCTTTTTGGAAGTGACGGTGAACTTTACACAAGTTTTGCGATCCGGTGTGTGCGCATTTACCTCGCGCTTATTATATTTACCTGCGTTCAAAAGGCTTGCGCTATTTTTCTGCAATCAATCGGCAAAGCAAGCGCGGCAATCCCGCTTTCTATGATTCGGGATGTTGTTTTTCTGATTATATTCACCTTTGCGCTTCCCGCGTATTTTGGTGTTACAGGAATTTTTTGGGCCGCCCCGCACGCGGATATTTTGGCGTTGCTTATTACAATTATCGTAGTAATGCGCGTGTGGAAGGGCATAGGCAAGGCACACATAAGTAAAACGGAAGCGGCCGAAACTGCGGAAGTTATCACTCAAGCGGCACTGCGTCCGTCCCGTCCGGGCGTTATTATCACCATTGCCCGCGAACACGGTTCAGACGGTCGCCGCGCGGGTCAACTGGTCGCCGAAAAACTGGGAATTCCCTGTTATTATAAAGAGATGACTTCCCTTGCGGGTCAGGAAAGCGGCCTTGCGGCGGATTTTATTTCCAGTATCAACGCCGCTTCTCCCGCCGGTGTCCGCGATATGTATCTGGATACGGATGTCGTCAGGCAGGCGATTATCGCGCAGGGAAAAGCAATTCAAAAAATTGCTGATGCGGGTTCTTGTGTGATTGTGGGACGCGCCGCCGATTATGTGTTAAAGGGCAATGAAAATCTGGTTCGTGTATTTATTCACGCGCCGGAAGAACACCGCATCAAAGAGGTGATGAAGGTTTACGGCGTCACCGAAGATGAGGCACGGAAACAAACCCATGCGCAAAACGCCGCCCGCGCCACATATCATAAACACCTATCCGGCAACGTTTGGGGCGATTCCCGCCAATACGAATTGTGCATCGACAGTTCAAGAGGCGTGGAAAAAACGGCGGCTCTCATTTGCGAATATGTAAAGGCAAAGGTATAAACAACTGTGGAATTATCGCCTTGTTCCGTGATGCCAAGGTTTAATTCCATAGTCCTAAAGTCTCATTCCACGGAATCAAGGTCTTGTTTCGTGGAATGAAAGTTTCATTCCGCGAAACTAACGTCTGGTTCCACGAGACCAAAGTTTAGTTCCGTAGCCCCAAAGTTTCATCTTGCGGAATGAATATTTAGTTTCATGGAACGAATGTCTGGTAGAAACTTCCAAAATATGGTATACTTATTCAAGATATAGGGGATATATCCCCAAAAGGAGCGTTTATGGACTATATACCGCACGCGGGCGGGGCGTTTTTGGATTGGGCAAACACCCTTATCACATACACGGCAGGGCATTTGTCGGCTTTTAAGATTGAACAGGCGGCGTTGACGCCCATTCAGACCTTATTCACCGCTTATCAGGAAAAATTCACCGCCGCTGAAAACCCAAATCGCGGTAAAGTGGACGTTTTAGCAAAAGATGAGGCGCGGGACGCGCTCAAGGCGGCGATTCGCCCCTTTGTAAAGGCGTATTTGGCCTATAATCCAGCCGTTTCTAACACGGACAAGGAAAGTATGGGCTTGCCCTTGCACGACGGCACAAGAACCCCGTCCCCTTTGGGCAACTTTTTTGAATAATATTGTATAAAACTATTGCAAAAAGAAAATATATGTGTTAAAATGTAGGAACATAAAGGAGTATTTTTATGGACAAAGACATTTATGAATTATTTGCCGATAACAACAAACGGTCAAATATAAAAATGAATAATATTATTTTCAATATTTCCGAGGAAGAATGGAATAAACAATTTTCATTTTATTGGAAATCAATACATGAATTATGTTCCCATATCTATATTGGAGATTATGGTTGGTTGAATATTTTCAGAACATTTACTAAATCAAAAGATGATGAATATTTTAACAAAAAATATAATTGGGGGGAATTAATATTTGAAAACAAGGAAGAATATTTAAGAAAGAGGAACGAATTGGATGATAAAATCATTGAATATATTAATGAAATAGGGAATAACGATTTAATAAAAACAATGGAAATTGATAATTATGATGGAACAAAAATAAAAATGAAATTAGGAACATATATAATGCATATGTTTTTACATTCGATACATCATAAATCCCAAATATCATTGTATTTGGATACAATTGTAAAAGTAAATGATTTCACAATACTTTTTAATGAAGAATGATAGAATAAAATTGTAAAAGCCCAAAACTGCACATAACATACGCTATACGCTGCGCCGCAGTAGCGGCTTGACCTACGAAAAAACGCAGTTGGCCTTTGGTGTGGTCGTCTAGTTTATTTTGGCATACCTGTTCAGGTCAGTATTACTAATTGGATTAGAAAAAAAAATGAACGACAAACGATTAAAAAATTACCTTAACTTATTGTCAATTTGGTATGCCGCTACCAACTTAAAACCTAATAATCCCGCAACAGATGACCTCCGTTATATGAACGCTTCCTACCTTGCCGAAAAACTACACTTTAAGCCACGGATGATCTATAAACTTACCCAACAATTACTGGACAATAAGGAAATAACCCCAGTTTCAAAATCATACAATGGAAAAGGCTTTAATCAAACATCCTGTTCCAAATTATATCAACTTGATAAGGATATTATTGAAAATTACCTATTACTACTTAAAATGAAATATCGTAATAACGCCCTCTTTAATTATTTACAATTCAGTAGTTTTGACGAAAACTACTGATATTCAGCAGACTAAAAGATGTCTGCCGAATTATTCTTAAATCTCCACAACACCAAGACCTTTAAGATACCGTTCTGTAATGGCAATACTGGAATGGAATAGGAGCTTGGACACCCGGTAGATGTCCTTGTTCTTCTTGTATTCCGCCACGGCGTAGTAATGACGAAAATCGTGGCTGCTATATTGGTGTCTAATCAGGCCACTTAAATAAAGCCGTTCCATTTGCTTCTTCACCCTTGTTTTGAGAGCGTTGCTGGTGAAATCAGCGAAAGGTTTATGTGAGTTCAGCGCCGCTTCCTTAATAGCCTGAATCGCTTCTTGGGGTATCTCACCAGCAATGTCTATCTGCTTACTTCTGGCGTTAAACTTGGTTCCCCAGATAGTCATTCCCGGTAAGGCTCCTATACGGAAACCGCGAGAATACAAACAGGTAATAATGGCTTTTTCCAGCGGCGGAACATTGTTTAAGATGACTTTAATTTCTTCATCAGTAGGTATGATAGTCGTTTTTGATGCCCTATTGGAAGGTTTTGCTCTGGTTCCTCTGAAAGGATTACTAACAGCCTTATGCCTCCTTGAAATGAAAGTAAAAAATGATGAAGCAATCGACACGTCCAGCCTGATAGAAGCCGCCGCCCGCCCCTCTTGTCGTAAAGAGTAAATATACTGGTCGGCCTGAGCCGGGGTCGTGGCTAATAACTTAATTTCATTCTGTGAAGCATAGCGTTCCAATTTTCTTAATCCGGTCTTATAGGCTGATTTAGTGGAAAGACTGTTATTGGGGCTTATGGATTTGAGGAATAGCGCCTTTTCCTTGCTGTAATCAATCCCGGCGATACCTACCTCATGTTTGAGTTCATCAGAAAGCCGCTGGGTGGTCATAATCCGGCAGAGTTGTTCCAACTGCTCTAAATTGAGGTCTGAAAGCTGCGGCTGGGTCTTGGCAATCCTTGTAGCCAAGGCATCTATGTCAATTGAAGGCGCTATCTGTCTATTCACCATTCCGGTCATAATTCCTCCTAAAATAAGGAAGACTCATATATGTCGATTATGAGTCCTCTTTCACCAAAAAAATTACTCTGGCACCTTTTCCAGATACTCATAGAGCAGCCCAAGGCTTTTTCTGACCCTGATTTTTATTTCCTCGAATAATCCAAAATCCCGGCTTAATGGGTCGGGTTTTATGTATTCAATGACTTCCTCGGCGCAACCGATAAAAGATTGCACTTGGTATTTATTGACGGCGTAAGCCTTGACAGAGGCTTTGAGGTATATTTCCACCGATTCAGGATCCCAAAAGAAGTCGATAAGCGTTTCGTAATACTCTTCGTCATTAGAAGCCATAAGATCTCCTTACGACTTCTATGTAAGCATAGTCTGTAATATTTCTGCGGCTTAAATTATTTTTTAGAAATTATCGGATTTTTCTCATCACCATAGGGTATCCAGCCATCCGTTGAAGATAACGACTGCTCGTTTAACGGTCCATCTTCATTCATCGCAGAGCGATAGCTTTGAGGCGTAATTTCATTACAAATCCCGCAATACCGCTCTTTGGGGAGTTGAAAACCGAGAAGGGGATAACTAACATATTGTATTCCCCGGCATTTTTCACAAGTATACTTGACTATCATTCAGCCTCCTATTAAAAATCATACACCGAACTTATAGGAATAAGTGTCTTTCTCTCATGTCCACTTTCTTCCGTTTCACCAAGAGCGCCCCCGGCTATGTCGGATATGGCGTAAATAACCATATCAAAATTGGTGATGATATTCGCTTTTGTTAAGGGGCCAACCCAGTCAATCATTTTGACAGCCCAGTCAAATATGTATTCCTTGGCTGTTGGTGATAAAATAGAGAGTTGAATTGAATAAAAAGACGGATTTTTCCTTATCCGTATCCATCTCTTGTCTAAAATATCCGTGATAATTTCTTCCCTTGCTTTCTTTTCCGTTCCTACCGCTTCACCATAGGAATGATAGATGTCCTCTATCTGTTTGGTAGTAAAGCCAAAAACTACCGGATTATCAATTACCTTGCGGATGTGAGTTTCGCCGTGTCCGATGGGGAGAACCTTTCCTTGGGGGCTAATCCACCACGCCGGGGCGTTGGGGTTAAAATCGGTCATATCATTCCTCATCTGATCAGGCTAATCTTATTATTCCAGTTCATACTCTTCACCTACCAGCAAATTTGAAAAAGGCACCCTGTCATTTTCCAACAAATCTGAAAAAGGAGTTTTATCCACACTGTATCCAGCATCTTCTAAAACCTTTATAGCTTTTTTAAAAAGCCTATCTTCATCTATATTCTCTTTCATATTGAACCCCTACATTGTTAGTCAATTAATAGGCACAGGTGGATTATGCCTTATTTAAGGAGCTTGATTCCATTCACCTTGAAAATCGTTTTAATCTTGGATTCAATCATCCTAACCAGTTTTACATTAGGAAAAGTCAGCTTTATCGTCAAGCCGTCAGATGAGACCCAGTATTTGACAGATTCAGCGGGTGCTGCCTTGCCCTTCTTGGCGGGTGCAGTGGACTTCTTTAATTCCCGGACTTTGGTTCTCATCTCTTCACGGGTAATCTTCCCCTTGCCGTGCTGTTTAAGGACTTCAAGGCGTTCCTTTTCATCAGGGATACCCTTGGTTTCCCTAACATCTATGATGGTGGTGCCGGCACCACTTACCAATTCAAGCAGCTTTTCGTTCTTTTGAATGTCATTTATTCCGACAAAAAGGGCTTTGATATAGTCTTCACTCTTACCCATTGTCTGGGCTATCTGTTTCAAAGACATTCCCCGTTCCCGTAATGATGAAAGAGCGGCGTATAGGTCAATCTGGCTCAGATCCTCCCGCTGGACATTCTCTACCAACTGGATGACCGAGAGGTTTTCCGCATCAGAAATGATACACCTGATAGAATGAAACTTGTCAGGCTGTTTCTTGTAGAGCAGTTGAGAAGCCAAGAACCTTCTATGTCCGGTCTTAACAATGTAAAGGTCTCCGGCTTCATAAACGGTAATAGGCTGGAGAAGGCCATGCTGGCGGATGCTGTCAGCAAGTTCCTCGATTCCGGTGTAGTCCTTACGGACATTCGTTTTTACAGAAATATCACCAATAGGAATGTCCTTTATGGTGAGCCTGACAGAGCCATTGTCCTGTGTTCCCGCCTGCGAGTTCTTTACTAATCTGAGGGTTGCCATTAGATACGCTCCTTAATTTTGATGTTCAAGACACTTTTAATCAGCGCCTTTACTTCCTCATACGCTTTCTTTGTTTCGGCTTTATCGCTGAGTTGATAGTTTTGCTTGTTGATATACTTACGAAAGACCGATGAACGGGAAATGTGGCAGGGATTGATAAAGGCGTTGAAAGCCTTATCATTCAAAAACATATTGGTAATCTGGTTCCGGTAAGCATCTTGATTATCAGTAAGCGGCTTTTCAAACTGATTGAATATGATGTGGATGTCCAGCTTGTCCAATTCCAAATCGACAAGTTTCTCAAACTGATACTTTACCGCCTGATAACTAAAAATGTCCTGCTGAACCGGGATGAGAAGAATGTCGCTGGCGGTCAGGACATTTCCGATGATGTTGTCATAGGTAGGAGATGTATCAATTATCACATAATCATAGTCCAGCCCCTGTAAAGTCCTTTTAAGCCGTTTCAGGCTATCGGTGCTGCGGAACTCATTGAGCCGGACATCACCACGAATTAGGTCAAGGTTTTTGTTTATCACGATATTGCACTCTTCGACCGAGGCTCCAAGAAACAGGTCAAAAACACTCTTTTTCTGGCTTATTTCACCATCGGTAAGATAAGAGGAAAGTGAATTGTTGGAAGCGTCGGCATCGATCACCAGACACCTATAACCGGCTTTGGTTAAGGCGTTGATAAACAAGATTGAAAGCGTGGTCTTACCTGTGCCGCCCTTAATTGAATTGACAGAAATTATCTTCACTATTTCCTCCTATACTCCAAAACCTATTTTGATACTGGTATCCTTCACCAGTTTTTCATCACGGCACATCGACATCATCTCTTCCAGGGAAGGTTTATCCCCGGTGAGTATCATGTCAATAGTCCTTTTCCGGGCAATGTTCTCAATCAGACCACCGGAAAATTGATATTCGGCGGCGAGAATACCAGCGTCATTATCGTCAAGTTCAGTAATCATTGACCGCCATATAGCCTTCCGGCTGTCCTTGTCAGGCTTCGAGAAGTCAATTTTATACAGAAACCTTCGTTCAAAAGCATCGTCCAGATTGACGGTTAGGTTTGTGGTTGCTACGAGTATTCCGTCAAGGTTTTCCAGTTCATCAAGGATGATATTCTGTATGGCGTTTTCTGTCTGAGCCGGACCATTCCGTTCCCCACTAATAATCTGTCGCTTACTAAAAATACCATCAGCCTCATTGAAAAAGAGGATAGGTATGTTTTCCTCATTCTTCTGCGCCAACTTCACAAGCCCCCGATAGCGGTCAAATATGTCCTTAATCCGTTTTTCACTTTCCCCGAACCACTTGCTTTTTGTTTCTGATAAATCAATCTTCACAATGTCCCTTTCGGTAAGCCGGGCAATCTGTAATACTTGTTCTGTTTTTCCGGTCCCACTTTCCCCAGAAAACAGACAGGCAAAGCCAAGCCGCATATTATTTGCTTCAAGGCGGCTGCGGACATGTTGAAACTGGTCTTTATCGAGTAGCCTCTGGAGCTTGGAAATCTTGTCCCTTTCGACTTCGTTATAGACAAGTTCCTTCGGCTTAATGTCCTTATACGAAATCAGTCCTTTTTGATTTTTACCTATAAAACTTATAGCCGAAATCTCGCCAAGGAGATCATCTTTTGTCCTCTGTGTAAGAACGAAGGTTTGATTATTACCGAAACCTTGATAGTTTTCACTTTCAATGAGACCTAATTCCTGGAGCTTGCTTCTTTCATTAACAAGTTGCCGCCATATCCGCACACCACGACTACGATTATCAAAAATGCTGGAAACATTCTGGCAGGATATTCTCTGGTCGTCGTCTATGGCCTGATTACAGATAATGAGCAGAAGCATCCAATCATCATCATCAAGCCCCAATTCCTTTATCTTTTTGACAAAATCAAGATGATGGTTGTCGGCTACCAGTTGGGTGATTTCAAACTTCAAGGTGTCAAAAGTAATACTTTCAGCAATCCGCTGCTCAAAAAGGTCGTCCAGTGTTCCAAAAAAATCTTCAAAGGTTAAGTCCTTATGAGAAGGAATAGACCATTCCTCATTGTGGTTTAATACCTCAATCACATTTTTTGGCACCCTATAAGTTGAAATACCGCTCTCACCTCTGGATGCAAAAGGTGTGGATCTCCCCGGATAACCCTGATATTTGCGGATAAGCCTTTGTTCCACAAGCGAGTCAAAATCATTCTGATATTGGATAATTAAAAGTGATGGTGTCTTGATGCTCTTGGCTATGTCCGTAATAGAGACAGACGATTCATTTTGAATATTTAACACGATGGAAAACAAAACAGCCTGAACCTCTGAAATGTGGAGTTTTTCAATTAAAGCCTGAACATCGGCGGAATCTGTTTTAAGGTTTTCAAGCCCCTTGTCCTGCCGTAAAACTTCATAAATAGCGAGGACATTGGATAGAAGGTTCGGCTCCTTTTTAGCGTTAATTCCGATGATTGGTTGTTCCATCATAGACACTATGTAAGCATTCCCTCAGTTATTTTTGACATAATTCTCTGATTTCTTCGATAATTTCACGGCTTCCAGACAAAAATCCTTATCCTGCCAGAGGACTTCATCAATAAAGGGGAGCGATTCACTCGAATACTGGATAGCGAGGAGGCAGATTTCCTTGTATTTTTCAGGTGAAAGGTGGTCTTTATTCACGAACCGCAACGCCTGATAGTTTTGAATGTGTTTTATTTCAGGAAAGTCGCCGATTATCCGTTCAATAACGGCAAGGTATCGCTTCTGGTAAAAAGCCGTAAAACAGATTTCTCCATAGTCTTCCTTGGAAAATAATTTAGGATTCACCCATTGTAAAGTGGAAGGATGTTTTACCGCCATAAGACAGAGTTCAAATGTCTGGTCTTGAATGAGTTGTAGCGCATCGTTGTTTTGGCTAACGGCTATATTGTAAATCACTCTCAATGTTTTCTGGTCGGTTTGAAAATGTTCCTTTTTAACATAATAAAGAGCAATACCGTTTTGTTTTACCGCCTGACGGCAGAGCCTCTGGTAGAGTTCAGCGCCAATAATGGATACATCAACCCACTCAATGGCTAAACCGTTCTGGTCAATGGCTGCGGAACACAGGTTAAAATACTGGTCTGCCGTAAAGCGTTCCGGCTCGATCATCTCCAATTTCTTGCCATCTATTTTGAGTATTTCCAGATGGATTTCGTATAAGTTATCCTGTGAGAAATCTCCTGTTTTTACACAAGTAATGAACGTGGCGCTTTCTTCAAAAAATTGTTTAAGGTTGGTTTTGGTTGTCATGCTTCACTATGTAAGCATAAATTAAGGCTTTTAGATTATGGAGTGGACAAAAAGTCAGCAGACTAAAACAAGTCTGCTGAAATCGGTAAAATTGTCGATTTTTTTATTGTAAGTCCTTGTATAGTTCATCATTACAAAGAATCTCATCCCGCGGTGTTGTCAGGAAAAACTCATCATCTGGTGAAAGATAATAAGCGTTAGCCGAATGAAGATTTTGGTCTTCTAAAATGTCATAAATAATCTTGGTGAATACCACTTTATCTCTTGTAAGCTCTGCCAATGCAAGAGCATTAAGGAAGAGGATTTTTCTTGAATCTATACTACCAATACCAGCGGCAGCGTTATTTGCTTCATTGGAAATATACTTACTACAAGCCCTAATAATTTTGGAAGCTAATGGATTGATCGCCTCATTGAACACTTTGTTATATGTTTTGTTTGTCATACAAAATTAGTTAAAATGAATTATCTTTACACATTCTTCCAAAATCCAAAGATTATGCTTACATAAGACACAAAAGACCGCAGAAAAGGAGCCGTTTGAACTTGTCCGAGTATAATTTTTTTCAAATTGATGAAATCTATCAGGTCGGTTGCCTTTTAGCCAAGGGACATAAGGCACAGTTCTATAACGAAACAACCGCCTATTTTTTCGAGATCAAGGGTGGATTTACAATCAGCAAGGAAGATGATAAATACCTCATCGAAAATAAGGAATATTCGGAATGATGGATGAATATAAAGGATTCGCTATAAGACATCCCAGCGATATTGTTGCTTTGACGAAACGATACTCTACTAAAAGACAAGAACATTTTTTAGTGATAACGCTGAACGGACTACATAGCACTATAAAAAACCATGTCGCTACTATCGGACTTGCTAATAAGACTATCGTGCATCCACGGGAGATTTTTTGGTGGGCGATAAAAGATAACGCTTCGGCAGTCGTATTAGTCCATAACCACCCTTCCGGGTGTATTAAACCAAGTCCAGAAGATAATGAGGCAACGGAACAACTTTGTAAGGCAGGAAAAATACTGGGTATCCGTGTTCTTGACCATGTGATTATCACGAAAGAAGATTATTTTTCCTATCGACAGCACGAGTTAATTTCTGATGATGGAGAGTTTGGCTTATGAAGCATAAGTGTAAATACATCTGGGCTTATCTCGATGGTCAGAAACTGGTGGAGGTCATTCAGGCTGCTCTTGATAATCATAAATCCGTAGATGAGGTAAAGAGGATACTCATCAAAGAAAATCCCGGCCATGAGGTTATTTTCAAGATTGTATCAAAGCCTCACTAAAAGTCAGCAGACTTATTTTTGTCTGCTGACTTTTATCATACAGTTCTATTTTTCCAGCCTCTTTTGTTCTTCATTTCCCTTTTTCGCCAAAAATTACGGCTTTTACTACATCTGTTTCTTCTGCTTCTTCTTGTCATACTTTTTCTCCTTTTGTAATTTTCTGTATAAAGTTTTTTGTGAAATATCAAGTTTTTCACAAGCCTCTCGTCTATTCCTGTATTCTATTCCCTCTATCTGTATTGGTAGGGGCGGTCGGTGTGCTGGGCGGCTTCTTTCCTCTATCGTGTCCGGTAAGTGGGTGCGGGTGCTATGGCCCACCGCATCCTGCACCAGAGACTTATCGGTCATCCCCACACTACTACTACCGACGAGAGGGCAGTGTTTTTTTGTATTCTTTCTACCAGTTGAAAAGTATTCATAGGGGCTATATGCACCCCATTTTTCGATAAACAATTTTCTTTCGTCAAGATATTCATCCCTCACCATAATTGCAGCACTATCTATGGACGACTTAATAACTTCCACATCAGCGTCAGAATAAAAGCAGTCAAAGGCATTGCAAACTTTGTAATCCTTATCATTCAGTAATTGTTTGGTAATTTCTTCCAGTCTGCCGCACCACCACCAAATAGATTGCTTCCAGTCGGCTACCACATTGTTGTCCCATTCGGCGGGCGTAGTAGAACCAAATAACTGATTTTGCATAAGAACCCAGCCCTTTATGAACTGTTCCTCGTTAAGTGAAAAGTCAAATGTCCTACTTCCCCTTCCCTCAACCGCACTATTGAAGTTGGCTTTTGCTTTTGCCAAAGAAGGCTCAAACAGCCATCTGAATGTGCAAGTTTTGTCATCATCGTTTTCTTTTTGAACGCCTATCTTTCTCATTATGTCTTTCCGCAAATGTATCTTTGAATCGGTGCCAACCCATTTACCTTGAAAGAGCAAATAATATACTGATGGGACTTCTGCCCTAATGTCAAACTGGCTATATTCCCAGCCGCCAAGCTGTTCCGCCAACTTGTAATTCCTGTCATTCCCCTTTTTAGTTAAGGCAGTATCTGTTGTGGTCCTGCCCCCGAATGTTGCGGTGACATAGGGTTTAAGAGTTTTCTTATCAAGATGGGTTTCTACTTCCCAATGAAAGGATTCTCCCCTCATCATTTGTTCGAGGTCCAAAAGCACACTCATTTCCTGGAAGTCGGCTGTCCTTATTGTTCCGCCGTGAAAGTCAATAATTCGCTGTATTCTGGTTTTGTTTTCCGGGTAAATAACATAGGGTTCTATGTTAGTCGGATTCCGTTTGTAGTTCATATTGTAGCCTTGGCCGGATGTTCTGCCGCCGCAGGGAACAGGTTAAGTTTTCCAACTCGGCAGGCCGGTGATTTTCCGTCAAACCTGTTCTGTATAATTAGTCATGGCTTTGAACTCAATCCAACTCATATTCATCCGATGATAAATCTTCACTTAAAATTATCTCTTTCTTTCCTTTGTTATATTCCCTTTCAAGCAGCTCAACTTCGTTTTCAGTCAATTTCACTATGGTAAGTTCTTTATACATTTCGGGGTTTTCAGCTTCTAATACTTTGTCATTGATATAAAAATTGGATATTTTTCTTTTCCACTCTACATATTGCGATATACAACCTTCAATATTTTTACTTTCATATTCATCCGGCTTGCTTGGAACTTTTTTAATGTAATAGTCTAATGTCTTTTTTTTCATTTTCAATTAGTGATGTTTTTGTAAAGACACCAAAATTATTTAATCCAACTCATAATCATCCGATGATAATTTATCGTTAAAGGATTCAGCGAGTTCATCATAGAAAGTTTTTGTTATGCTATTTATTTCTTTATCATTTAATTCTTCATTTACAAGTTTATCATACAGATCCGGGTATTCCTCCTTCAATCTCATGTCTCCTATGAAGTGGTCCGACATTGATTTTCTGAATATTTTATAGTCCGCAATCGCTTCTTCAAGAGAAAAATAAGTCAAGTCCTTATGAAGTTTTGGTATCTGATTTATGTAGTAGCGCCTTGACCTTTTCTTTTTCATAGATAATTAGTCGTCAAACAGCCGCCATAAGCCGATGATAAGTTTTAATCCAACTCATAATCGTCTGTATCCAGTTCTTCAATAAACCTCATACGAGATTTATTACGAAAATCTACCTTGATGTTATGAATGTCTAATTTGGTAATTCCTTTTGTTAGCCTTCCCCAGGTTATCGGCAGTCTTTCTTTCATCTCCAAATCGGATAAATAGTAGTTTCTTACGGCTTCTTTGAAGTCCTTAAAGTCCTGTATCATCTCCTCAAGAGTATCAGCATTCGACTCCCGCTTTGCATTTGGAACTTTATCATAATAATATTGAATTCCTCTTTTTCTCATGTTAAAATTAGTGGTATCCTATTATCAGGATACCGCTAACAATTAGTTTTTTAACTTTTGTCCTTCTCGACCACCGAAAAACCATATTTCCAGAAATGTTTCGGGTCTTTCTTGAAGAGTGCATCCTCTATGGTTTCCTCGTGGCAATAAAGGTCAAGATTTATCATCAGGTGCCTTTCAGGGATTTCAAGGCTGAGGATTTCTGGGCGGCTGATGTAGCCCCATTCAGAGTTGTGGAGGTCATTGTTGAGGATGGCGTAGCCGAAGAAGATGTCCTCCTCCTTGGAGTATTCGGCGATATACCAATCACAGCCACCGACAAAATAATGAAGGCTCAACGGGTGCCTTGCCTGTCCATCGGTATCATAAAGATTGGGGATTTTCGATACAACGTCATTCAGCCTTTTGACCTCATTCTCGAAGGCTTCCGGTGTTTCCATCATAGCCTTGTATTGATACTTTGGAAGAAACCGGATCAGGTCATCGGAAGGTAATACAATGTCGCTCATTTCGCCACCTTAAAATCGGGCCGGAACTCTACATGCTCGGCGATTATGATGATTTTGGACTGCTCCTTACCCTTGGCATCCGCCCATTTCTTCTGTTGAAGCCGTCCAACCACCCGGACACCCCGGCCTTCTTGTCCCAGCCTATGGCAACTTTCCGCCAGCTTTCCATAGACTTCCACATCGAAGATGCTGACTTCCTTCTCAATCTTGGACTTCACCCGGTAGAACTGATTTGACGCAATGGAAAAAGTGCAAAACGGCTTACCATTTGTGTCTTGGAAGGCAGGCTTTTCGACCAATACGCCTTCCGCTATCACGGAATTAAGATTATTCATAAACACCTCTGGTGCTTATGTAAGCATAAAGTATGATTTTTCAATAAATAACGAAAAATTGGTGGTATCGGTTATGACTTTCAATACGGGAATCACCCCATAGAGCTAATGGCTCCCGGACCCTTATCTGCAAGATGTTTGCTTACAGCCGTCAGAAATGTCGCACTTTTATCTTTTTTAAAAGCAGGTTTTTAAAACCTGCTTTTACCTCAGCCTTTAAAATAATTCGATAGCCGGGAAAGCATGATTTTCTCGAAAAAAGTGTTTTTTGCTAAAAACTTATCTAAATCCTTTAATTTCAAAGTGATTTAACTTACATAATAATAGATTCAAAGTTGGATCGCCAACTATAAAAAAAGTTAGTGAATGACAGACCACTTAAAAAAAACAAGTCAGTGGATTTTGACTATGTGTCCACCACTTTAATAAAAGACACAAAGTCCAAGTGATTTGGACTATAAGAACACATAAACAAGATTGACTTGTTAGACTGTCATGTGATTTTTTATGACAGTAGTGGTTAAAGTCCCATGATTGTAAATCACACCAACCACACAATTTATCCCAGTAGTCAAACTTATGGATAGTCATCCATAACAAATGCAAGCATAAGCCAATACATCTTTGACTCTAACGGGGCGCTCATCTTATTGGAGGTTTTATGAAAAATCATAGACCAGTTCAAGTGACAATCTATGAAAACGGCATTGTTGATTCGGTTAAGTTTTATCAGTCTGTAAAAGGCTTTTATGACGAACATCTCACTCAACAATACCGAGATTATCACCATTTTCGAGCGGCTCTGGCGTTGCCGCACAAGTACAACAGCCTAACTTTTATCCGTCATTTTGGCAGATTAAAGTTGAACTACGCCGAATGGGTTGAGCCTTGGGAGTTTAACGACGAACAAGCCAACATCTTAACAAATCTTGGATTTTTTAGACCTCAAGGAGGGGTCGCAAAATGAAGAAAACTCTTTTTGAAAACGCAAAAGCCTTTGAGCAGTTGCGGACAGGTAGCGGACTGACTACGAACCAATCAGTCGAACTGAAAGCGGAGATTGACCGCTGTGTCAAGGACTATGACGACCACAAGTGGGAAGACGATCATGGTATTGACTTTCTCATCAAGGCTTACTTGGTCGATGGTATGACGGAAGAAGACATCGATCGGGAAAACCGCAGACTGACGATCCGCCAGTCAATCAAAGACATGAAGAAACTTGACAGCAATAAAGTCGAGGCTTCGCAGTTTTTGAGCCAGCTTGCTTTTGGCGACCGCAATGTTAGTCAGTATGACGCATACCTTATCACCAAGAACTTGTTTAATGGTGGCGAGCTGCAGGATGGTATCAAGCCGCCGGAAAACTATGAAGTTGCCAAGACTTTGATTGACAACTTTATGGACGCTGAACGGACTGACTTTGACGAAAACGCTGTTGCTCTTGTCAAACAAGTTTTTGAGATTGAAAAAGACTTGGGCGTTGGTGAAGACGCTGACAAAAGAGCATTTTTCCTTCTCTCAACAGCCAAAGCCAACTACAACAGGGTTGGGGTAGCCGCCAAAGAAAAAGAGCGGCTTCGCTATCTTGCCAAAGAAGCAAGGCAAGCCGAGAAAGCTGCTGCGGACAAAGTTGGTCGCATCACGGCGAAAGCCAAGAAACTAACCGAGGAAGAGCGGCAAGCAAAGCGGGACGAGAAAGAAGCGAAAAAAGCAGCAGATGAAAAGACACGCATCGACAATCTGGTAAGTAAGTTGAACGCTCACCTTGCAGCGATTAAATCCAATATCGCTGACATTGAGCGTAGGCTGAAAGAGATTGAGGAAATCAAGGTCCAACTTCCGGCGGAGTTGGTCGATGATTATGACTTGAAAGTTGCGGACGCTATAATGGCGTTCAAGGCAGCCGCTGATGCTCTTAAATAAGCATAAACTGCTTTTTCCAATGGCGGACAACAAAAGTTCGCTGTTGGTTCTTGCAAAAGATGGAACATTGACACTCGCCGTGAGCGTTGGTGAGTCCATCTATCGCAGGATAATTGAAAAGACCGGGTTGTCTGATTTTTATGGTGAGATTATATGTTGGAACTCAAATCAAAAAAACATCAAAAGAACCATGAAAGACGAGATTGAGATTGACTTTGAACCTGCTCATGCCGGCGACGGCAACAGATTGGTTATCAAATCTGGTGAGTCCGTCACTGAGTTTACGCTCATCTCCGGTGATAGTGAGACCGAGTTTTTTGAGCAGTTAAATCCGCTTTTCTCAGTCATGCCGATGGTCGCAACAATACCGATTACAAAAAAATTGGTAAAAGTGACGGACACCTTGTTTGAGATGTTGCGCATTGGCTGTTCCGCAAATGCGCTGATCGTTGGTGACAAGTTCATTAAGACCAGCGACACCGCTTGTGTTTTAAGTCTGGTCTATGATGACGCTGATTGCCAAGAGTTTTACTTGACACAATCTTTGAAGCCGCTTTTGGGTTTTGATGATTTGTTAGTCTTTGAGGACCCTCTGACAGAACGGTCTTACTACTACACCAGCAAAGACGACATCGAAGCGTTTATTGCCGGTGACAGACCAAACATAGACTATCCAACAGAAAGTGAGATCGCAAGTGTAACTCCGCTGCCGACTGACGAAATCGTAGATATCACAGGCATATTTGATTATGTCAAATCTACCGCCAAGATTTACCGAAGGTTGGATTTGCGGTGGTGGCAGACGAAACTTGACTTTGGTAGTGAGCGCATCATCTTTGAGATTGACGCCCCGCAGTTGAGACAGGTCGATGGCGTAGAAGTTCCTTGCAAGACAATCGCCGAGCTGTGGCTACCATTGAAGTATCTCTACTCTGTTGGTGATCTGTTTATTGAACCGGTGACTATCCAGTTTAATAACATCGGGCCAAGAGAAGAACACGGGCAAAGCGTTGTCTTTAAGTCCTCCAACATGACACTTGTTTTATGCAAGATGATTATGAAGAGTAAGTAATTGGTTTGGCTGGTAGGCTATGACAACCTGCCAGCCATTTATTTTAGTGTCAAAAGCGCCGTGGAAGGCGCAAAAAATGAAGCTAGATGATAACGGGCTTCCGTATGATGAGAAAGAGGACTTTTGTGATGAAGAAGTCATAGAGTATGATGATTGCTACGACTGCCCAGATAAGAAGTGCTTTACTTATGGTATAAAAAGAACCAAGAAAAGAATTGTCTATACAGGTGAAATGTTTGTTGCGTGTAATTTAGCAAAACCTTATGATGTCTATACAGAAGAACTCGTAAAGGAGCATCACGGCATAGGGGTGTATAATCCACTTTATGCTGATCCTTGTATTATTGAAGATGAAATAGAAGAGGAGGAATTAGATTGAGTGAGATTTGTTTGCTATTGGCATAAAACATGCTTTCATGATGTATAGTCTGAGTTAGAAGACCGCCTCTTAACTGGGGCGTTTTTTTTGCCCCTTCGACATATTTACAAGGTATTTTTCTATGATTTCCTTTCAGTCATTTTAGTTTTCATTAGAGCGTTTTATACACCATTCCATAAAAGGTCTATGCCTTTCAAAAGATTACTTTATAGAAAAATGATAGGCATACTTGACAGAAAGGCTTAAAAATTGGATACTTTAAGTATAGATGTTTTTTCTTACAATAAGCAAATGTCCTAAAGGCCGTAGGCCGACTGCGTTTTTTCGTAGGCCAAGCCGCTACTGCGGCGCAGCGTAAACTGTATGTTGAGACTGTCGGAAAACCCTTTCATGCAAAATTTTGCCCTCATTTCATGTCCTGAAACTACTGTAAAACACTCATTTAGAAACGTATTTTTTCTGCAAAGTGACTTTTCCGACAGCCTCGTTATGTGCAGTTTGGGCGTACTCCATTATTTATTCCTCATTCATTATTTCATATAATTTTTTTGTAGTATTCCAATTTCTTATTGATATTTTTGAATATATTTCCGCTTCAATTATTTTTGTAATATGACTTTTTGTCCTTTCTTTTTTTAATATAGAATGATATAATACATTTTTCCCCGCATATATTTTGTCAACATCTTCTCTTGGATTAAATTCTTTTATGGCATCTTTTGTCTTTAACGGTTCTATTAAAAATATTACATCATATTTATATTCTTCATCATTTTCACCAAAATTTTCCGGCTTCTTTAATATTATTTCATTTATTTCAAAAACCGTTAATATAACAATATTAATTTTACTTTTTGTTTCTTTAAATAATTTTTCTTCTATCTTTTCCGTTAATTTTGATTTATTTTTTTCAGTATCGTTAAAAATAACATTTCCTGTTTGAATATATGTTTTTACATCTGAAAATCCAATTTTTTCAAATATTTTTCTTAATCCATCCATTTTTATAATATTATTCCCTCCAACATTTATTCCCCTTAATAATGCAACATACTTAATTTTGTCCATAAACGGCTCCATTTTTATATCCTATAATTTTTTATTAAGTCTAACCGCAACAAACTTTCCGCTGTTGCAACAATAGCTTCTTCATTTGAACGAGGATGCCAATTCAACAATTTTTGAGCTTTTTCACCACTGACTTGTGCGTATTTTCCAAGTAAGGTAGCCAACATTCTCAAAGATGGATTAAATAATGCCGCTAATTTCAATTTCCAATTTGGGATTTCTTTAGCCGGAACTTTTTTTGCATCATCACCCAATCTGTTTTTAAGTATTTTTGCTATATCAAGCATTGACAGTGCATTGCCGGAAGTCGCAAGAAATCGTTCCCCCTTCGCCTTCGGATGAGTCATGGCCAGTAAATGTAAATCGGCAACGTCACGAACATCAACATAACAGGAATCAATTTTAGGACAAGCACTGATTTTACCTTCTAACATTTGCCGCACAATTTGGTTGGAATGAGAATAATCTGTTCCTAAAACAGGACCCATTACAGCTACCGGATTAACCGTTGAAAGTTCAAGATTGCCACCTTCACTTTCAATAAAATCCCAGGCTGATTTTTCTGCTATTGTTTTTGATTTTTGGTAAGGATGAAGTTTTGCATTAAGATTTGACCAATCTTTTTCCGTATATGGTGTTTCTCTATTTTTATGCCCCATTCCAACCGCACCATAAGCCGAAGTTAAAACGACTCGCTTGACACCGGCATCTCTCGAAGCTTTTAAAACTCTTAATACGCCATCTCTTGCAGGATCAATCATTTCGTTTTCGTGGGAGAATTTAATGGCTGGCGTGGGAGATGCAACGTGTAGTACATATTCACAATTTTTAACTGCATCATTCCAGTTTTTATCGCTCGAAAGATCAGCTTCAATAAATGAAAGATTGTCAAATGATGTAACTCCTCCATTTTTAAGCATTGATTTTACTTCATTCTGCCTACTCAATGAACGCAAGGTTGTTCTGACCGCATAACCCTGTTGAAGTAATTTTACAATACAATTAACAGCTATAAACCCTGAACCGCCAGTTACAAGCACCAATTCGTTTGAATTTTCCATTTTATTCTCCTAAGGGACGGACAACGCGAAAACCGATGCTGCTGTAACGGGCCGAAGGGGTATAGCTGCGCCGAAAGGCCGACCGCATAATCACGGCGCTGCTGTACCAACTACCGCCGCGATACACGCGGTTAGACCCCGAAAGGACACCCGTGGGGTTTGTCTGTTCCGCCCTGCTGTATCCACCGTCCCAGTCCCAGCACCACTCCCACACATTCCCGTGCATGTCGTATAAGCCCCAGGAATTGGATGCGAAACTTCCAACATTTATTGTCTTTTCCCGGTAGATTCCCTTGGGGTTATCAGCATAGGGGGAGTTACCGTTATAATTCGCCTGGTCGGTGCTTATATTATTTCCCGTGTTAAAGGGGGTCAGTGTTAATGACCGGCAGGCGTATTCCCATTCCGCTTCCGTTGGCAGGCGATACCCATTCGCATTTCTGTCCCATGTTACGGTCCAGCGTACGTTGTCATTGCTGTTTCGGTTATTCGGGTCTGAACTGGATTTGTTTATCGTGTACGCCGGGGTTAATCCTTCCCGTTTACTGCGCGCATTACAGTATTCCACCGCGTCATACCAGTTTACCTGTTCTACCGGCAGGTCTTCCCCCTTCCAGTTGCTCGGATTGTTGCCCATCGACGCTTCATATTCTGCCTGGGTTACTTCGTGCTTACCCATGTAAAAAGCGCTTACCGTTACCCGGTGTTGTGTTTCATTATCACTGCGGCCTGTTTCTGATGGCGGGCTGCCCATGAGGAATGTACCGCCCTGGATGCGGACAAAGCCTTCGGGTTGCTGCCCCCAGCAAATACCGCAGAGCAAAAAAACCGCTATACCTGTTAAAAACTTCTTCACTTCCCTATCCCCCTTAATTTATTGGCAGTGCAACCGGGACTATTGAATCCATAATAAGTCTACACTGTTTACCTGTCAATCCGATATCCCCTATGGTTCGTTTTTACGTGGCGCAACGCGTGGTTTAAATAAAAATAAATTTCTTGCGCCATGGAGGGCGCTCCCCCCGTCTTGGACAAAAAAAATTTCGTATAGCGTATGTTATACGAAGTTTGAAATGCCCCAGCCGCGAAGCGGCTTTTACTAATGCTTTAGCACCATTATTTTCTACAAAAAACTTGGCTCACGAAGCGGCGCGCCATGGACCTCCCCCGCGAACCCTCCCTCGCGCAAGCGAGTTCTTAGCGGGTTCTTGCCGGGCATCACTAGAGCCGATTGTTTTTATGTCATTTTTTTATTTATGGTATTATTCCATTTTTTATTTTACAGTATTAGTAGTTATACCATTTATATAAAACACTAATACTGTTTTTTATTTACGGCACAACCGCCTTTACAATTTCACCCGGCGGGCCTTTGTCGCCTTTGTTATTTTCCCAGCGGGGGCAGATGTATAAAGCCTTGCCCCTGTCCGCTTCGTCAAAAGTAAACGTGTAAGGGCTTGCCGTGTCAAAGGCGGATTTTGTTAAGTCCTCTACCGATGACGGGGGATTGTCCAGCAATGCCCACCGCAATTCAACGCCGTGAACGTGGGCGGGTTTGCCCCGCTTTTCGCTTCCGTTGTCTTTGAAATGAACCGATATTTGCCGGATAACCGAGCTGTCAAGTTCCAGTTCGGGGATCGTTGTGGGGGCGGGGGACGGGGTTCTGGTGTCGTCATGCAGGGGCAAGCCCATGTTTTCCTTGTCGGCGTCCGTTACGGCGGGGTTATAGGTCAAGTAGCCCTTGATGAAGGTTCGTAGGGCTTCGGTCAAGGCTTCTTTTGTCTGGTTTTTGTTCAAAACGTCCACTTTGCCCCGGTTGGGGTTCTGGGCGGCGTTAAAAGCGGTCTC
Source organism: Spirochaetia bacterium (assembly GCA_025997875.1). Taxonomy (GTDB): domain Bacteria; phylum Spirochaetota; class Spirochaetia; order Treponematales; family Breznakiellaceae; genus BNUT01. The sequence goes on along the minus strand of BNVE01000045.1, from coordinate 1,991 downwards.
GTAGGCGGTTAAAAGGCCCTGAATGGGCGTTAAAGCGGTCTGCGGGATGTTAAAAGCCGCTAATTTGGGGGTTACATAGGCGAGTAGGGTCTTTGCCCACTCCAGAAAAGCACCGTCCGGGTGCGGAATGTAGTCTCCAGCCATTTTTTTGCTCCTTTTCAAAGTTTTTGATAGAATTCCCCCTGGTTTTGGGTATTCTCCGATAGTTCCGTAGAGTTCTACGAAAGTTCTGTAGTGTTCTACAGAAGTCCTGTAGAGTTCTACGAAGGTTCCGTAGAGTTCTACAGGCTTTCCGTAGTGTTCTACGGAAGTTCTGTAGAGTTCTACGGGCTTTCCGTAGTGTTCCGCGAGGGTTTCGTAGAGTTCTACGGAAGTTCCATAGAGCTCTACGAAAGTCCGTTATACGCTTGTCTGTGTCAAATACCGCTTCGCGCTATTTGACACAGAAAACGGGGGCGAAGCCACGTGCATCACTCGCATCGTTAGTGTACGAAACGCCACTGGTGTAGACAGAACAGAAAAGGGCGGCATTCGAAGAAGCGGGCGATGCCTCCCAATACGCTGTGGCAGTATTGCCGCTGTTGTATTTTGTGCGGAACGCATTTCCATCATTTCCTGACAGGTAGTATTCAAGCCGCCCCTGATTGTTATCCCTTTCGTAGGTTGTGTTCGAATTTGAAGCGCTGCCGAACATCTCCCTTGCCGTGGGCAGGAAGAGCTTGTCGTCTATCGTATCCTCCGTCGTGGATGTGCTTCCTCCCCACACCCTGCGGGACGGCGCCCAGAGGACGCTCTCCGGCACGCCCGCGGCGGTAAGCCCTGTAAGGAAGTTGCCGCTTCCGCCCACCCCGTCAACCGGGGCAAGATACTTCCGCATTTCGCTATCCTTGTAGCCGCCCACGTTGGTATTGGTGTCGTTCATCCGGTGGGTTCCCGGCAGGTTCTGGAACTGGAACACCACATGGGGGGGCGCGCCGGGATTATTCACCACCGCGCCGCCGGTCTTAAAGGAATTGATGCCCACCACGATAAGGCGCAGGAGCCGTCCGTGGCCGGTTAATTCAGCATCGGGTACGGTGAATTTGCCATAACCGCTTGTAGCGTCGTCAGTGGGATAGCCCGCAACGGTGAGGGAGGGCAGGTCGATGTAGTCGCCGGTGCGGATTATCGCGGTAAAGTCATCGCCCGGCTCCGGGGTGGAAATCAGCAGGTGCAGCTTGGTAAAGGCGTCGCTTACCGTGCTGACGCCGAACTTTGCCGCGATGTTCGTGTTTGTGGGATCGGGTAAGAGATACGCGGGGGTGTAACCACTGATGGGGGTGTAACCACTGGCGGGGGTTGCCGTTTTGGTAGTCCCGGGGCTCTTATAGCCGCTTGAATACACGAGCTTTACGGTAAAGGTGTATGCCGTCCCGTTGGCAAGGCCGCTAATCGGGTAGGTGTTGGTTCCCCTGGCTACGGTGATAGGTTGGGTTACGCCGCCCGCCGCCGGGCTAAAGGTAATTTCCACGGCGGTATAGTCAACGCCGGGGTCTGTCCAGGTAAGGGTAACGGCTCCGTCCGCAGGGGCTGCGGTGAGGCTGCCTACTTCAACGGGGTCGCCGCCGGTGGGGCAAGCGGTCAGGGCCGCAATGAGGGCGATAAGGATACTTAGTTTAAGTCCGAACCGCACGGGGGGGGGGGGGGGGGGTAAAAAAATCTTTAAACCCCCCTTTCCAAATCGGAAGGGCCAACCCTCGAACCCCAGGCCCCGCCCCATTTCCCGTATCCCGGCTCTTCCTTGAAAAAAAAAAAAACATACATTTATCTATATTATTATCACAGACCCCACATCTTCCATCTCAGACTCATAATCTCTCTAACCGACTGCTGTTACCGATAATACATTTCACCCTGCTACTCTCTCGTTTCTTTGTCACCCCTTCCCAACTCGCTGCCATCCTACTCTGCTTTCTTCATAGCCTGTGTCACCTACTGGACCACTGGTACCA
>BNVE01000044.1 GCA_025997875.1 Spirochaetia bacterium | reverse complement strand
AACCTTGCCGGAGCAGGGCCCGAAAACATCGCCATCTCCGCCGGGACCGGCGGCAGAACCGGGGGCTCCGAAGTTTCCCTGGGAACCCTGGAAGGAACGCTGACCAGCATGTTCTACCTGGGTGACATCAACGACTGCCGGGTGGACATAAACGGGGAAGCGGTCCGGGTTATTTCCGAAAGCACCAGCTTCGACACCCTCAAGGAGGGCCAGAAAATCTCCCTGGAACTGAGGGAATTCCTGGTCTACGAGGACCGCGGAGAGGACGAGTCTACCAGGATAATCACCTGAAAAGATCTGCCAGGCTTATTGACCACCTACGTATCAAGTATTATAGTATACGTAGGAGTGTGTGATGTCCAAAAAATTAACCCTCAGCATAGATGATGAGCTCATTACCTTTGCCCATATCTTTGCCAAAAATAACAAAACCTCCATCTCCGCCCTTTTTGAGCGCTACCTTACCCGGTTAAAGGATAATTCGGAACCGGAACATTCAACGAAGTTTTCTCCGGATCTGCCCCCTCAGCTTAAGGCGTTATATGGGATTTTAAAGGGAGTAGAGGTTCCCGATAAAAAGGAACTGCGCAGGATGTTTCATGAAAAAAGTACTCATTGACATTAATATCATCCTTGATTTTCTGGCCCGGAGGGAATTTCATGAAATAGCCGCCGAGATTATGACCCAATGTTTTAGAGGGGAATTGGCGGGCCATATCGGCGCCTTTGAAGTGACCACCCTGTCTTATTTTTTGGAAAGAATTTATAAAGATGACGGGACTGTCAGGAACATTTTATCCACTGTTTTAGATACCTGTTCCATTATTCCCACGGATGAAAAAATCCTCCGCGATTCCCTGCTCTCCCCCATAGATGACTATGAAGACGCCGTAATCGAAAGCAGCGCCCTGCGGTTCGGTCTGGATTATATCATCACCCGCAATACCGCCGATTTTAAACAGAGCCGCATCCCGGCCCTGCCCCCCGAAGAATTTCTGCTGCTGGATTAATCCACCGCCAATAAAAAGCCCGGAAACACCTTTCGGCGCCTCCGGGCTTTTAAATCAGATATGGCCGTGGAGTTTGGCTACTGCCAAACTCCTTAGGTAAAAACCTACGGTTTTTACCCTAGAAAGGACGGTCAGCTGCCGACCGTCCCTTAGAAGGGCCGGTCAGCCAGGTACTTGTACTCCTTCCAGAGCCGGTCTGCCTGGCTCTTGGCTTTGGCAAGCAGGGCGTCGGCCCGGTCGGGGCTGGCGGCTTTAAGGCTCTTGAAGCGCACTTCCTTGTACATAAAGTCCTCAAGGCTGGTGGTGGCTTCCTTGGAGTCCAGCTGGAAGGGGTTCTTGCCCTGTTCCTTAAGCCGGGGATCGTAGCGGTACAGGGGCCAAATCCCCGAGGTAACCGCCGCTTTCTGCTGCTCCAGACCCTTGCTCATGTCTATGCCGTGGTTGATGCAGTGGGAGTAGGCGATGATGATGGAGGCACCCGGATAGGATTCCGCTTCCCGGAAGGCCTTGATGGTCTGGGCCATGTTGGCGCCCATGGAGATGTGGGCCACATAGACGTAGCCGTAGCTCATGGCCTGGGCGCCCAGGTCCTTCTTCACGATGTCCTTGCCGGCCGCAGCGAACCGGGCGATGGCCCCCACGGGGGTTGCCTTGGACATCTGGCCGCCGGTGTTGGAGTACACTTCGGTGTCCATCACCAGGAGGTTCACGTTCCGGTTGGAGGCGATCACGTGGTCCAGACCGCCGTAGCCGATGTCGTAGGCCCATCCGTCGCCGCCGAGCACCCAGACCGACCGCTTGATAAAGTGGTCCGCCAGGGAGGCGAGGAGTTTCGCGGTTTCGCCGGAGTTGCCCTTAAGGGCAGCCTTCAATTCATCCACGGACTTGCGCTGGGCGTCGATGGCGGCGTCATCTTCCTGGGTATTGGCCAGGATTTTGTCGATGAGACCCGCCTGTATGCCCTCAGCCTTGGCCTTGGCGGCGATTTCCCGGGCATGCTCGGCCAGCTTGTCGCTGGTAAGCCGCATACCCATACCGAACTCGGCGGCGTCTTCAAAGAGGCTGTTGGACCAGACCGGTCCGCGGCCGTCGGCGCGCTGGGCGTAGGGGGTAGTGGGGAGGTTTCCACCGTAGATGGAGGAACAGCCCGTGGCATTGGCAATTACCGCCCGGTCGCCGAAGAGCTGGGAAAGGATCTTGACGTAGGGGGTCTCACCGCAGCCGCCGCAGGCCCCGGAGAATTCAAAGAGGGGCCGCTTGTAGGCCAGGCCCTTGGTAGTGCTCAGGTTGAGCTCCGCGGCGGGAACTTCGGGGAGGCTGAGGAAGTAATCCCAGGCGGCGGCCTGTTCGGCGTGGTACTGGGGATCCTCGGCATAGGGTTTCCACGAGAGGGCGGCGGGCTTGGACGCATCTTTGGACGCGGGGCAGATGTTGATACAGACCCCGCATTCCATGCAGTCTTCCGCGGAAATGACCAGGCAGGTCTTCTTTCCGTCCACCGGCTTGGGTTTTATCGCCGCAGTTTTGAATCCCGCCGGCGCCCTGGACACTTCGGCGTCGGTCAGGTTCTTCATGCGGATGCAGGCATGGGAGCAGACCGCCGCGCAGTTGCCGCACTGGATACACGCTTCGGGGTTCCAGCCGGGTACCCGTTCCGCAACGGCCCGTTTTTCGTACTGGGTGGTGGCGGTGGGGAAGGTCCCGTCGTCGGGGATCTTTGAAACCGCGAGTTTGTCCCCTTCCTGTACCGAAACGGCCCCCAGCACTTCCTGAATCCAGGAATCCTTGGCGGTGGCAAAGGGCTTCTTCATGTGGAGGTTTCCCGAGGGGGCGGAGGGGTACTTCACCTCTTCTACCGCGGAAAGGGCGGCGTCCACGGTGGCATAATTTTTCTGTACCACATCGGCGCCCTTCTTGCCGTAGGATTTTTCGATAAAGTGCTTCATCTCTTCCACCGCCTGGGTTTCGGGGAGGACGCCGGAAATCTTGAAGTAGGCGGCCTGCATAACCGTGTTGATGCGGTTGCCCATGCCGGTCTTGCGGGCAATTTCGGCGGCGTTGATCACGTAGAACTTGAGTTTCTTGTCAATGATCCGTTTTTGGGCTTCCACAGGAATTTCGTTCCAGACCTCGGCGGCGCCGAAGGGGCTGTTGAGGAGGAATGTTCCGCCGTCTTTGGCATAAGCCAGAAGATCGTAAGTTTCCATGTAGGAAAATTTATGGCAGGCCAAAAAGTCAGCCTTCGTGATAAGGTAGGGCCGTCGTATGGCTTTTTTGCCGAAGCGCAGGTGGGATACCGTAAAGCCTCCGGACTTTTTGGAGTCGTAGGAGAAATACGCCTGGGCGTTGAGTTCCGGTTTGGCATCTCCGATGATTTTGATGGAGTTCTTGTTCGCGCCCACCGTGCCGTCAGCACCCAGACCGTAGAACATGGCTTCGTTCATACCTTCTTCGGCAAGGACAAAGTGCTCGTCATAGTCCAGGCTCTTGCCCAGAATATCGTCATTGATACCCACCACAAAGTTGGCGATTTTTTTGCCCGAAAGGTTGTCGAAGACCGCTTTAACCATGGCGGGGGTGAATTCCTTGGAACCCAGGCCGTAACGGCCGCCCAGAACCACCGGTTCGCTCTTGAAGGGCGCAGTCCCGGCGGCCAGGGTCTCGGCCAGGGCGGTACGCACATCCTGATACAGGGGTTCGCCCAAAGCTCCCGGATCCTTTGTCCGGTCAAGCACCGCAATGGACTTTACCGTGGCGGGCAGGGCCTTTACAAAAAGCTCCCCGTCAAAGGGCCGGTAGAGCCGTACTTTTAAGAGGCCGACCTTTTCGCCCTTGCTTTCCAGGTATTCAACGGTTTCTTCCACGGTTTCCGCCCCGGAACCCATGATGACGATCACCTTTTCGGCGTCCCTGGCCCCAAAGTAGTCATACACATGGTAGGAACGGCCGGTCAGTTTGGCGTACTTATCCATTTCCGCCTGTACAATGCCGGGGACCTTCTGGTAGTACTTGTTCACCCCTTCCCGGCCCTGGAAATAGGTGTCGGGATTCTGGGCGGTACCGCGGATTGAAGGCTTTTCGGGGGTAAGGCCCCGTTTGCGGTGGGCCAGAACCAGTTCATCATCGATCATTTGGCGCATTATCTCAAAGGAAACTTCCTCGATTTTCTGGTACTCATGGCTGGTACGGAACCCGTCAAAGAAGTGAAGGAAGGGCACCCGGGAGCGCAGGGTGGCGGCGTGGGCGATAATCGCCAGATCCATCACTTCCTGTACGCTGTTGGAGGACAGCATGGCCCAGCCGGTCTGCCGGCAGGCCATTACGTCCTGGTGATCGCCGAAAATCGACAGGGAGCTGGTAGCCAGCGCCCGGGCGGCGATATGGAACACCGTGGAGGTAAGCTCCCCGGCAATTTTGTACATATTGGGGATCATCAGCAGGAGCCCCTGTGAGGCCGTAAAGGTGGTGGTCAGCGCCCCGGTGGTCAAAGCCCCGTGAACCGCGCCGGCGGCCCCCGCTTCGCTCTGCATTTCTACAACCTGGGGGATAGTCCCCCACAGATTCTTCCGTCCCTGGGCGGAAAACTCGTCGGAGAGTTCCCCCATGGGGCTGGATGGGGTAATCGGGTAAATCGCGATTACTTCACTCAGCGCGTGGGCTACGTGTGCTGCGGCGTTGTTGCCGTCGATCATAACCATGTTTTTTTCAGCCATTTGTTTCCTCATTAAATAGGGTTTTCTTCATTTTAGACTTCCCGATGAAAATATGCAAGCGGCGGGAGACGTATACGGGGCACTTGAGATTTTTGATAAAAATATTTTGGATTTTTGTCATTTTGATTGAACCGCCACACATCCCAGTGCCCTATATATGCGGGGGGATTTTGCGGCCTGCGAAAACTATGCCCATATCTGTTTCAATGTCCCCAAAAAGAATTTTTTACAGGTAATCGGGGCCATTAAACAAAGGGGCATCGGCGAATGGCAAAAGAACGAAACCGAGGGGGATTCCCTTTATCTTCTTGACGACAGCGGCAACAAGCTGGAAATCCATTATTCCACCCTGAAAGAACGGATCAAATTCGGCAAGAAGCGCTACGGGACGGATGCGCAGTGGTTTGTGTGAGCCCCGCCCGAAAACCAATATCCCCCTTGACTTAAGGTTCACCTTAAACCCTATAGTAGTGATAAAGAATCAAATTGAGGGGGCAATCTCATGAAAAATTTTACCAATTTTACGTTTAATCTGTATACCGATATTGTGTTCGGGAAGGGTACCGAAGCGGAGGCCGGCAGGCTGGTCCGCAAGCACGGGGGCGGCAAGGTGATGCTGGTCTACGGGGGCGGGTCGATTAAGAAAAGCGGCCTCTACGACCGGGTGGTTAGGGCCTTAAAGGATGAGGGGCTGCCCTTTACGGAGTTTGGGGGGGTACAGCCCAATCCCCGGCGGTCCCTGGTGGATAAGGGGATCAGGATCGCCCGGGATGAAAAGGTGGACTTTCTGCTCGGGGTGGGGGGCGGCAGCGCCATCGACACCGCCAAGGCGATTGCCCTGGCCCTGGCCAACGGCGGGGAATACTGGAAGTTCTACAACGGAACCCCGGCGGAAAAAATGGCCCCTGTGGGAACCATCCACACCATCGCCGCAGCGGGGAGCGAGACCAGCCGTTCCAGCGTTCTGGTGGACGATCTGGGGACCGGCCGCAAGCAGGGCTTTATGTGGGAACCCTGCCGGCCCCGGTTCGCCATTATGAACCCGGAGCTGACCTATACGGTTTCCCCCTACCAGACCGGCGCCGGTTCGGCGGACATTGTGGCCCACACGGTAAGCCGCTTTTTTACCGCCTCCGCCAGCCGTCTGGGGGATGAATACGCCGAGGGGACCATGCGGACCGTGGTGCACTACGCTCCCATCGCCATCGCCCGCCCCAATGACTACGAAGCCCGCGCGGAGCTGATGCTGGCCGGTTCCTTCAGCCACAACGACCTTACCGGCATCGGGCGGAACGGCCCCCGGGGGGGCGAGCACGGCCTGGAATCCCAGCTTTCCGGCTTTTATGACACCGCCCACGGCGCGGGGCTTGCGGCGGTGATGCCCGCCTGGCTCCAGTACATCGTGGACCATGGCACAACGGAACAGGCCGCCCGGGTGGCCCAGTTCGGCGTTAAGGTCTTCGGGGCCTACCCGGACCTGTCCGATGTCAAAGCCACCGCCAACGACGGCCTTAACCGTTTCCGCGCCTGGGTAAAATCCATCGGCATGCCCCTGACCCTTAAGGAACTGAATATCCCCAAGGGGGATCTTCCGGCGATCATCCAACGCTGCCTGGACGCCAACGGTGGCAAGGTCCCGGGCTGGGTAGAGCTGGACGCAGAGGCGGTAAGGGCCATATTTACATCCATAGCGGAGTAGTCCGGCAAAAACAGCCCTTAACCGGGCATCGGTTTTTCGGCCGGCTTGGAGACGATCTGCAGCAGCTGGATAAATATGTAGATGCGCTTGTAGGTATCGGCAATCTGCTGGAACAGGGGAGCGTTTGACAGGGTTTCCAGTTCCCGCCAGTTGAGAATGAAATCGTGAGAATCCTTCGGGTAATCATCGTAGATATTTTTAAGGTTTTTGCAGATTACGATAAGGGCCTGGGCGGTGGCGTTGATCAAATCCAGGGCCTGGGCGTTGACTTCCTGGAGCATAGAGGTGATATGCCGGACCTGGCTCTTATCCCGCCCTACTTTCATAATCGCCGCCGTGAGCCGGGAACCGTATTCCCCTTCATCCGAGAGGGATTCGTCAAAGGCGTTGAGCTGTTCGCAAAGGTTCATCACCTGATGATACTTGCTGGACAGCTCCTGGGACAGGTCTATCGATGTCCACTGGCCCTGGATAATGAGCAGCTCGCAAAAGGCCTGGATATCCTTTTTGAAAATCTCAGAGAGGAAGGCCTGGAGGTAGTTGATCGCCGCCGTATAGGTAAAGCCCTCAAAATTTTGCTTTACGAAGAGTGCGCTCTGTACATCGGTGTAGTACAGTATCTTTTTAATATTAGGGTCGCCAAAGATGGCAGTGGCAAGCCGGTTGATCTGGGCGTTTGTTTGGGAACTGACAAATCCATCCATAGCGTTCCGCACTTCGCTCCGCCGGTCTTCCAGGTACTGCTGTGCGATATGGGCGTCAGGTTCTTTCGGCGTCGGCTGCCAGTTGGGGTTCTTGTCAATGTGCTGTACCGAGAGTTCCAGAATCTCCGACTTCCGTATCTCCTTGAGCTGGGCAAGGAGACGTTTCCATTCCTCGGGAACTATCACATCCATGCCGTTTTTGTGGAGCTTTAATACCTGGAGGGGCATTTCCCAATTGTCGTCGGGATCGATGGCATAGGATATTTCCAGAAAATTTTTGAGTTCATCGCAAAGGTACTGCCCCCGGACCGGGACAAAGCGGGGCAGATAGTTGAAATTGTTCTCGAGGATATTGGAATCAAATTTTTTAAGAAAAGAGAAATAATCAAAGGATGCAAGCTGAATCAGGGCCAGTATCTGGTTGTAACATTCATCCGCATCGGCGATGAGGGTTCCGTCAAAGGCGGTGGAGACGATGGTCAGGTCTTCCTGTAAGAGCCGGGAAACCTCGGTAATCGGCATGGTTTGGGCCCGCTGGGCCACAAATTCGGCGTTGAGCCGCTGCCGGGCGTCAAGGTATTTAATATCCAGAAAGGTCTCCACGGCAATCTCCTTAAGCCGGGCCGACTGGGATGCGCCCTGGAGAAACATCCGGGCATTGGAAAGGGTCTTGTACATATCGTAAAAGAATTTTGCCAGGTTGGGCTCTATCAGATCAGACTTGGGTTTATAAAACCGGGAATGCCTGTTTCCGGAGATCTCCTTGGCGAGTAATCTTATAATTTTTTTCTTTTCCGATTCGGGGTCCCTCAGCTTGAAAAAAAAGGAAAAAATTTTCTCCAGAAATCTAAAGGCCATGGGTTGCTTCGCTCCGATTTATGCGCCGCTCTGCAGCGGCGCGCTCCGCCTCACGGGACTTTATTTTTTCCGGGAAACCGCTGTGGTTGCCCCGGCAAGTTTCGTAGTGATATCCCCCAGAATTCCCCGAGCGGTCCGGCCCTTGTCCAGCGCATCCTGATAGTTCGCCCCCGCCAGGCTCAGCTCCGCCTGATCTTTGGTACGCCGGGCGGTGTCAAGGTCCTGATCGATGGCATTAAAATCAAGGTTGATATTTTTAACCGCCTTGGCGGAATCGACGGATTTTTCCGTTTCCGTCAGGGAGCTCTTTACCGAATTGATCAGGCTGGCGGCTTCGTCACGGGCGCGGGCGGCGGCGGTTTTCCCGTCGGCAATCGCCTTATCGGCGGCGCTGATCGCTTCGGCGGCATAGCTTTTGGCCGCGTCATAGCGTTTGGAATCCGCCTCCGCCTGCATACGGTTCAGGGCTTCCCGGGCGCGGGCCAGGGTGCTTCCCGCGTAGCTTACCGCATCGGCATCGTTTTCCGCCCGGGTAACCGCGGTGACCGCCGCTTCCATTTCCTCTTTTGGAGGCTTGGCGCAGCCAATCCACAGAAGGGAGACCGCAAGAACAGCCAATATTAACAGACCGAATTTGAATTTCTTCACCACATTTCTCCTAAAAGCCCTTATTTCCGCCCCGAAGCTAATCGCCCGGGCAGTATGATACATTATCGGCTCACTTTTCATTTTATACTATATTACAATACTTCCCATTTAGGAAGGGGCTGAATTCACCGAAATTTAAGCAAACATGACTGCATTCATTACCCGGAAGAAATCCCTCCTGATATTCTCGCTCGCCCTCTGCGTTGCGGCGGGGGCCTCAACCCTGCTCTGCTACCTGCTCCTGGGCCCAAAACTCGGTCCTCATTACGATTTTTTGATGAACCGCCGCGAGCCCCCTGCGATTTCCCGGGAACTTTTGCTTATCGATACGGATGATATCATGGAACCCGGCGCGGCGGCCCAGGTTCTGCTCACCCTGATCGAAATGGACGCAGCCGCCCTGGTGATAGAAACCCCGATTCTGGGGCTTTCCGCCGGGAGGATCAGCAGCGAAGAGGAAATCCGGTACCGTTTTGACGAGGAATTCACCCTCCTTGGCAGGAATATCCGGAATCTTTTCGAGGCAATCCGGGTGGGCTCTATCCCCCCCCTGGAATCCGAACGGTACGTGGGGGAATTGGTGGAATTGTCCCTCCGGGGAAAGGACCGGCTCGCCTCCGCCCTGGTCCACCAGGATGAGGCGGGGATGGCCCTGATGGAACGATGTGCCGCCGCCTTTGGCAAGGTCTGGAGGGCCGGGGACCTGCGGCTCCCCGCGGCGGCGGACAACCCCTGGTATTCAAAACCCCGGCCCGATTGGGACGGCAAACTGCGCCGGGTCAGTCCCGTGCTTTCCGACACGGAACACATTATGTATGCGGCCCTTAAAACCCGGTTTCGCGAATCCGGCCCGGAATACACCGAGTCGGGCCCGGTATTGGTCAACCGGGGCGCTCAGGAAGAGGATGATACCGTTATCCCCCTGGACAGGTCCGGGGCCATCCTCATCGAGCAGCCCGGGAATGGCGCTGAAGATACCCTGTTCCGCCGGCTTCCCCTGGAACTTTTCCTGGAATACGATGAAATGGATCATGCCCTGCAGCGGCTTCTGCGGGAAGCGGACAGCTTCGGTATCTATGCCGGCATAGCGCCGGAAAATTCCCCGGTCATTCTTTTTGAATATGCTCTGTCCCTGCGGGATGAACTGATTGAAAGGCCCGATTCCGGGAAAAAAGCGGAATGGGTCCACGCCCGGTCCGAATATTTTATCGGTCTTGATGATTTCCTCTCCGGTCCGGCGGAAACAAGCCTGGTCACCGGGTATGAGGATCGGATCGCTTCGGAAAATTCCGGTGAAGAGGGCATTGCCCGGCTTAGCGCCCTGCGGGATGAGCTGATTCAGTGTTTCAAGACCATCCGCGAAGCTTACCGGGAACTGGGGGAGCTGCGGTCTTACCTTAAGGAGACCCTGGATTCTTCCTTTGCCATTCTGGGCCCCGTGGCGCCGGGGGATCTTTTGCCCCCCGACCGGGGACTTGCCGCAGCGGAGGTTTCCGCGGTTCTGGCAAATACGATCCTTTCCGGCCGGGCCATCAATCCCGGTCAAAGCCGATATGTTCTTTTCTGGTCCCTGGGGGCGGTTTTTGTAAGCCTCTTGATCATCTTCCGGCTCCGGCCCTTTGTGGACCTGCTCACCGGCCTGGGCCTGGCCATTCTGACAGGGGCAGGCTTTTCCTGGAGCTTTATCATTTCCGGCTATTGGATCGATCCCCTTATTCCTGCTCTGGGGGTCCTTGCGGGGACCCTGGTTGTTTTTTTTGTTTCCCGGGTGATTATCCGCCGGGGGAGCCGGCGCTTCCTCCTGGCTTATGGGCCCTATGTGGGTAAACCCTGCCTTAAGCAGCTTATCCGCCGGGGCCGGCCCCTGACATCGGAGCTGATCCAGGTCAGGGCTGCAGTTGTCGCGGTGCGGAAGCTGGAGCTTCTGTCCCGGGAGGACAGGGCGAACCCCCTGGCCGGCGCCCAGGCGGCGGAAGCCTTTCGGAAAGAGGCATCCTATTCTTTCAAAAAGGCCGGGGGGATCATCATCGGCTGCGACGGGGACCTGGTGCTGGGCTGCTTCGGTTCGCCCCTGGAACGGATCGCCCTGGGGGGCATGAAAGCGGACCCTTCCTCCGGGGCCGATCCCTATGCCCGCCACACCCAGACCCCCGCAGCCCGGGCCTCCGCCTTTATCGCCGAAATTCTGGCGGGCCCCGGCGACATCCATTCCCCCCGGGCCGATGCCGCTTCCTGGTGTTTCGGCATTGATACCGGTGAATGCGCCTTTGGGTACATGCCCATCTCCGGCTATTCCGCCTTCGGCCGTCCGGTGGTCCGCTCCCGTATCCTCTCCAGCCTTGCCCCCCGCTACAACGTCCAGGTGGTGGTCAGCGCCGCAGTAAGCGAAAGCCTCCCCGACATGCCGGTGCGCCGCCTCAATATCCTCAAGGAACAGGACGGCAGCAAAGGGGAAGCGTTCTATCAGTTGGTGATGAAATAACCTACTGTTCTGTCTTATTCAAATGACATAACAAAAATACCAAGAAATAACCACAGAGATCACAGAGAATTTACACAGAGGGCACAGAGAATACTAATATAGAATTCAAATTCCCTTATTTTCTTCACTCTCCGTGTTCTCTGTGATCTTCCCTCTGTGCCCTCTGTGGTTATGTCTTCTGTTTAGGACAGAACATTACCTTCTGTTCAGCTTTTCTATTATATTGACCAGCGGACGTATCCGCACCACGCGGCCGCCGCCCAGTTCGGCAAAGGCCCGGTAGCGGTTGCCGTCGTCGGAGAAGGGGGAGGCCTGTTCGCCGGGGAAGGGGGGATACCGTTTCTGGGTCCAGTTTAGGGAGGGATCGCTTAAGGATGTCCCCGGCAGGGCGGGATCGAAGCGGATAAAGGAGTCGTGAACCCCCCGTTCCGCAAGGGGGGCCTCGTCGGTGCATTGCAGGTAGCGGATCAAACCGGATGTAAGATTTACCGACTGGATGATGGCGGAATGGGACATCCCGCCGTCGGCGCCCCGGAAGAGGATGATGTCCCCCGGTTTAAGATTGTGGATTTCGTCCTTTACCGGGCTTATCTGGGGGCTTCGTGAATTGTAGAAGGCGGTTCCCGCATACCAGGACGGGTCGCCGCCGTTTTTGACCCCCAGGGCCCGGCTCAAGGTACTGCCCAGATCGAGGCCCCCGGCGCGGGCGATATACGTAAGTACATGCCAGACAAAACCGGAACAGTCCATCCCCGTAAGCGCCACGCAGTAAAGGTAATTGTACACATCGGTTTCTTCCACACCCCGGCCGCTGACCAGAACGTAGGGCTGGTGGGGCAGGCCCTGGTAGTAGGCTTCGGTTTTCATCCGGGCAATGTCATAGAGGGTCCGGGATGTGGTCCAGGTTTGGCCGGGGATATCAAAGATGATCACCTTTTCCCGCCCGTCCGAGAGGGCCCGGGAATATTCCCTGAAATCATCAGAATTGAGGGCCCCTTCGATGGCCTCCCAGAGAAAATCCGCCTTTGCCTTGCCGCCCCCCAAAAATTCCCAGCTCTGTTCGGAAAGCTTGTCCCGCTCGTAATTCTGCGCAAAGGGCATCCGCAGATTCATTACCTTGCCGTCCAATATCCGGGTTTTAAAGCAGAGCCGGTAAGCCTCTTCGATAATCCCCTCAACCCCATTGCCCCAGATCCGTGTGGGATCAGAAAAGCTGATAAGGGAATCGATAAGAGGTTCCGCAATTTCATCGGAACCGGTCTGGGCGCCTGCGGCAGTGACGCCAAGAATGAACAGTAATACTAACAGTTTATTTTTCAATATCATAAAAATATCTGACGGTGCGGACCTTGAGTTCATCGGTGGCTTCTTCGTCACACACGATGATCGCGTTGGGGTGCATCTGGAGGCAGGAGAGGGGCCACCAGTGGCTGACCCCTCCTTCTATGGCGGCCCGGAGGGCCCGTGCCTTTTGATGGCCCGTAACGATGATAAGGACCTCCCGGGCATCCATAACCGTACCTATCCCCACAGTCAGGGCCGTGGCCGGCACCTGATTTATATCCCCCCCAAAAAAGCGGGCATTGGCGGCCCGGGTTTCTTCGGTCAATGTTTTGATCCGGGTCCGGGAACGGAGGGAAGAACCGGGTTCATTAAAGGCGATATGCCCGTCGCCGCCCATGCCCCCCAGGAAAAGTTCAATGCCCCCATGGGCGATGATGGCCTCCTCGTAGGCGCTGCATTCCCCTGTCAAATCCGCAGCCATGCCGTTGAGGATGTGGGTGTTCTCATGTCTTATGTCGATAGCCTTGAAAAAATTATCCTCCATGAAGCGGCGGTAACTCTGGGGATGATCCCCGCTGAGCCCCACATATTCATCCATATTGAAAGTAACCGTATGGGCAAAGGAAATCCCCCCCCCCTGATATATTCTGATAAGTTTCCGGTATGTCCCCAGGGGAGTGGAACCGGTGGGCAGCCCAAGCACAAAGGGCCGCTCCCTGTCCGGGGCAAAATTGTTGATCCGCTCCGCGATATGTTTTGCCGCCCAAGAGCTTGCGGTTTCATAATCCTTTTGAATGATAAGACGCATAATAAACCCCTGTTAAAATAAATTCTTCTTGATAAGTCCCCCGGCGATAACCAGGAGAACCCGGAGGTCCTCCGTTTCCGGATTCCGGGCAAAGACCGTCAGGTCCGCGTCATAACCGGGGATGATGGCCCCCTTGGCCCGGTAGCGCATCACCTGGGCAGGGTTAAAACCGGCGGTCTTGACCGCGTCCTCCAGGCTAAAGCCGAAATTCACCAGGTTCTGGATACCCCGGATCATGGTCAGGGCGGAGCCTGCGATAACATCATCGCTTTTCCGGTGGAAGACCCCGTCATGGAAGACCACTTCTTCGCCGTTTGCCATAAGGGGGCCCGTTTCCTGTTCCGTGGGTTTTAGGCCGTCGGTGATCAGCACGATCTTGTCCACCGGCTTGTCCCGCAGGAGGAGCTTGAAAAGATCCGGGTGCACGTGGTAACCGTCGGCGATGATCTCGCAGGACATTTCCGGGTGGATCAGGATGGCCCCCGCCGCGTTGGGGTTCCGCTGATCCAGCCGGCTCATGGCGTTAAAAAGGTGGGTGGAATGGAGGATTCCCGCCTGCATACCCTCCACCATGTTTTCGTATTTCGCATCCGTGTGGCCCGCCTGGAGGATGATCCCCTTCTTGATGCAGAAAAGGGCCAGTTCCCGCATACCCTTAAGTTCCGGGGCTACGGTCATATTGACGATATGGCCCCCGGCGGCCTCCCAGAGCTGTTCCATAAAGGGGATATCCACGGGACGGATGGTTTCCCGCCGCTGTACCCCCAGTTTTTCCGGGGAGAGAAAGGGCCCTTCCAGATGGAGCCCCATGATCCGGGCGCCCCCTTCTTTCCCCATGGCGGAGGCCGCCGCCGAAACTCTGCGGAGCATGGTTTCCCCTTCCGCGGGGTAGAGGGTTGGGTTAAAGGCGGTTACCCCGTATTGGGCCAGGAGCCGGGACATTTCCAGCACCGAGTCCGCGGACCCATCCTCCGTACCGTAAGCCCCAAAGCCGTGGATATGGGTATCGATAAAACCGGGGGCGATAAAGGCGCCCTGAACATCGATTATTTCGGTATCGGGGGTAAAGTGTTTTTGCTCAAAACGCTTGCGGGAAAAGACATCGGTGACCATCCCGTCCTCAACCAGGACCGCGCAATTTTCCATGGCGGCAATACCGGTCAGGACCGTCCCGTTGTACAGGCAAATTGGGTTCATACGTTTAGTATAATAGAAAAAAGGCGTATGTAAAGATCGATGGGCGCCGACTGAAAAACCACGGACAGAAGAAATTTAACCACACTGACCCTCACAGACTCCTGCTTTCCTTTCCTCTCCTTTGTCCGTGCTGTCCGTGGTTAAAATGGTGAAGAAAATACCATTGACTTCTAGAGGTCTTTCAGGGCCACGAAACTTGACGGGTCTTTGTAATATTCATCGGCACGGGCGTTGACCTCGGCGATTTCCTCCGGGGTTAAATCGGTGTCGATGGAGTAAAAGGAGTTTGTCAGTTCCAGTAGAAGGGGCTGTAGAGCTTGGAGGCTATGATCTGGGAGGGTATCAATATAAGACTTCAATTCCTTTCTTAATACGGCGGTTTCCATTGCTTATTTCTCCTTGTTCTTTTTATTGTATACTTGACCCCGGGGTTCGATATGCGTAATGATGATAACCGTTTCGTCAACACGGTATAAGAGTCGCAGACTGCCCACCCGTACCCGGAAAACTCCCTTTTGCCCGGATATGGGGAAAATATCACCTTCCGGGGGGTCCCTTGATAGTTTCTCCAAAGCGGCCTTTATACGCTCCTGATCAGATGCATTAAGCCGTTTATAATAGCGGCTTGCATTGTTATGTAAAACCACGTTCATTTCACTACAATAATATGCCGGTTAGGGCCTTTTTGTCCACGGCAACGAGAAAGATGACTGAAAACCGAGTGCTTCCCCATTTACAGACCCAGCCCCCTGCAACCGTTATCCCATGCGTGCCCGTGGGGAGGCACGGTTGCAGGGGCTCTGGTTTTTATTCTTTGGCCAGCATACAGGCCCCTTCCAGGGCGCTGCCTTTGGGGCTGCCCACCGAAAGATAGGGGAATTCCCCGGACAGGGATTCCCGCAGGGCCCCGGTTAAAATTTCATCGTGTTCAATGACGCCCCCCGCCAGGACCAGGGCCCGGTTTTTTATCCAGGGGGACTGATCCTGGACGCTGCGGACCAGCAATACCAGTTCCGCAGCGCCGGTGCGGAGGATGTCCAGGGCCAGGGGGTCCCCCTTCCGAGCGGCGGCGGTAACCACCGGGGCCAGGGCCGCAACCTTGGCTTTATCCGCATCGTGGTGTACAAACCGGATCAGGTCGGAACTCTGTTCCAGTTTGCAGGCTTCCAGGATGGCGGGCATCATGGCGGTGGAGAGGTCCCGTTTTTCCAGGCTGCGGAGGGAGCGGGCAATGGCGGTCTTTCCTATCCAGGCGGCGGCCCCTTCATCCCCCAGCATATATCCCAGCCCGCCTGCGCGGACCAGCCTGCCATCGGCGGACCTGCCCAGGGCCACCGAACCGGTGCCCGCGATAAGGCAATACCCCTCCAGGCTCCCCAGGCCCCCGCAGAGGAGTATCTCCCCATCGGTGCAGAGCTTGACCGGCGTTTCCGGTGAGAGAAGGGTGTCGAAAAATTCCCGGAATATCCTCCGTTCCCCTTCCCGGCCCACCCCGGCGCTGCCGAGACAGCCCGCCTTAAGGTCCCCCTTTTTCAGGCCGCTTTCCTTAAGGGCCGAATCCAGCAGGCTGGAAAGGTTTTCATAAACCTCTTCCTTTTTTACCGAATAGATATTGGTGCTTCCCGCCTCTGTCCGGGCCAGGATTTTCCCTGCCTGGTTAACCAGGGCCAACCGGGAATGGGTTCCCCCGCCGTCGATGCCGAAGTAGTATGATTCCTTCATTTTTTGTAGTATACCCCATAACAAGGAGAGGGTGAAATGGTTTCTTTTAGTACCTGTCCCATTTGGGAAGATACCGATCCGGTACTGCGGAGCGGAAGGCTGGGGCTTTTATGTAATCAGGCCGCATGGCACGGAGAGACCGGGGAATATCTTTTTGAAACCTTCTATAAACAAGGAAACCTCAAGCGGCTTTTCATGCCCGAACACGGCCTTTTTGGGGAACTCCAGGATCAGGTAAAACTGGACGGGACCGGAGCCTATGAAGGGCTTGGCCTAAAGGGCTGTGAATTTGTTTCCCTTTATGGCTCTGATGACGCCACCCTGAAGGCGGGGCCGGAAAAATTCGCCGGTCTGGATGCCCTGGTAATCGAGCTCCAGGATGTGGGGGTGCGCTACTATACCTTCCTTTCAACCCTGCGGAATATATTTTTGACCCTTAAGGAGCATCATCTTTCCCTGCCCGTATGGATACTGGATCGGGAAAATCCCGCGGGGCCCGGGGTGGAAGGCTCTCCTCTGAAAGAGGGCTACGGGTCCTTCATCGGGATTGAGGGCATCCCCCACCGTTATGGCTTAAGCATCGGGGAGATGGCCAATTTCTTTTATGCCGAAATCAAGGCGGAATTCCCCCTGCATATTGTTTCCTGGAAGGCCCTGCTAACGCCCCGGCTTTTCCCCTGGGTGATAGTCCCTTCGCCGAATATCCCCGGTTTTTTTACCGCGGATTTTTATTCAGGCCAGTGCCTCTGGGAAGGGACCAATGTGAGCGAAGGCCGGGGGACCACCAGGCCCTTCGAGGTCTTCGGCGCCCCCTGGATGGAGACCCTTTTTGACCTAAACCAGCGGAAGGGGTATGCCAACTGGAACGATCCCCGCCATCCCCTTTACGATTCCGGGGTCTTTTTGCGGTGGCAGCGCTTTATTCCCACCTTTCATAAATATAAAGATGAATGCTGTTTCGGCTTCCATCTGATTCGCAGCCCCGGCCGCCCCTACCATGCCCTCCTGCACGCCCTGCGGATCATCCGCTTTGTTGCGGAAAATTGCGGTGATTTTGCCTTCAGGCCGGGAAAATACGAGGCCGGGAACGATAAAACCGCCATTGAGCTCCTGGCGGGGGATCCCCTGTTTCTGGATTATCTTCGCGGTTTACGGGAACTGAAGGAAATCCGGGAATATTTAAGGGATGAGGAACAGGGATGGATAGGCCGGGTAAAGGATTATCGTTTTTATGAGGACCCCCTGTTTTCAAATTCCGGAAACCAGAAAATGTAATAATCTTTCCTGGTGATGAAATTTTTTTTTGACAATTGGTAAAAATCGTATATAGTTGGATAAGTATGAAAATAATTTTACAGTTTTTGTAAAATTATAATTTTCGAGGAGGAAAAAATGAGTTTTAAGAAAAGTGTGGTTCTATTGTTGTGTCTGGCCGGCGTCGTTTCCATGGCTTTTGTTGGTTGTAAGCCGAAGGAAGGGACGGGGACGGCTGTCGCCGAGGTGAAGACGGTGCTTAACTTCTGGTCCTGGAGGACGGAAGACGTGGATGCCTACGAGGAGCTTTTCCAGATTTTTGAAAAACAGAACCCCGCAATTGACGTGGTCCACACCGCCCACCGGAACACCGAGTACAATACCATTTTGGCCGCAGCCCTGAGCGGCGGTTCGGGGCCGGATGTGTTCATGGCCCGTTCCTACGGCGGCTTTGAATCTTTTGCCCAGTCCGGCTATATGCAGGCCCTGGATGATCTGATGCCGGAACTGAAAAATTTCAACGAGGCCAACCGGCTGGGCTGCACTTCCATAACGGACGGGAAAATTTACGGGGTCCCCATGGCGAGCCAGACCTGTGTGATCTTCTATAATACCGCCATCTACAGCAAGCTGGGCCTCAAGATACCCGTCACCTGGGATGAGTTCAAGGCCAACATGGAAGCCATTAAAAAGGCGGGGATAACCCCCATCGGCAACGGCGGCAAGGACTCCTGGGTGCTGGAAACCGTCCTGGGCAACATCGCCCCCAATTTCTACGGGACCAACACATTCTATAATAAAGTACGGAGTGGTGAAACCACATTCCAGGACCCCGCCTTTGTGGGGGCTATCGAAAAACTCAATGAGCTTAAACCCTACATGCCCGACATGATGCTGGGGGTGAGCTACGATGACGGCCGGGCCCTCTTTATTAACGAGCAGGCTGCTCACTTCCTTGGCGGTTCCTATGACGCCGCCTATTTTATCGCCCAGAACCCCGCCCTGAAATACGACATCTTCCTGCCCCCGGTTGCCAAAGCGGGAGATACCAGCTATGCGGCGGTTTACGCCGATGGAAGTTATGCCATGAACACCGCCACCCCCCAAAAGGATAACGCCCTGAAGCTCCTGAAATTCTTCGCCGGGAAGGATACCGGGGAAATGCACGTTAAGGCTATCCAGTGGGTTACTGCGGTTCCGGGGGTTGATACCTCCGCGGATCCCTTCATCACCAAAGTTCTGAGTTTCCAGAAAAACAACACCCCCCACATCTTCGTGGTCGGATTCCGTTATGGCCAGCCCACCGGTTCCGCCGAGGCGCAGGCGGCCCTGCAGGGTATGTACGGCGGCCAGCTTAGCCCCGCCGATGTGGCCAAGAAGATACAGGACGGCGTAGCCTCCTGGTATAAACCGCTGCAAAAATAGTAAACAAAACCGGGAGTGGAGGATTCACGGTTCTTCCACTCCTGTTTTGTAAGGGGGGCCTATGAAAAATTCGGATATACGCAAGGGGCTTTGGATCAGCTTCTTTGTGCTGCCCGGCTTTGCGGTGGTATTCGTCTTTATTCTGCTGCCCCTCTTTTTATCCCTTTTTAACAGTTTTTTTAGCTGGAATGCCCTGGTCCGGGGCGGCTTTATCGGCTTTGATAATTTCAAGACCATTTTTACCCGCTATCCCTACAGGGATCGTTTTTTTAATGCGGTAGGGAACAACCTGAAATGGTTTATCACCACCATGGTGGTACAAAATTCCATCGGCATGCTTTTCGGCTATATGCTGAGCCGGAAAATTCCGGGGCATAATTTTTTCAAGCGGGTCTTTTTTATTCCCGTGCTCTTTTCCGTGATAGCGGTCAGTTTTCTCTGGGGCCTGTACCTGCGGCCCAACGGGCTGGTGAATGAATTTTTAAAGCTCATCCGCATGGGCAGCCATGTCCATGCCTGGCTTGGGGAAGAAAAACTGGCGACCTTTGCCATAATCGCCGTCAACATCTGGCGCTGGGTGGGCTTTCCTTCCCTGGTGTTTTTGGCTGCGGTAGACGGGGTTCCCACGGATTGCATCGAGGCCGCCTATCTTGACGGGGTGGGGGAATGGAAAATGTTTTGGCGTATCATCTTTCCCCTGATCATTCCCTCAGTGACGGTCATCGCGGTGCTTACCATCATCGGCAGCCTGAATGTTTTTGAGCAGATCTTTACCATGACCGGCCCCGAAGGAGGGCCCAACTACGCCACCGACACCATCAGCCTTATGTTCTACCGAACCGCCTTCGGCGGAGTGGATTCGGGCAATCCCGCCATCGGCCTGGGGAGCGCCATCGGCCTTATCATCTATCTGGCCACCTTTTTGGTATCCATCGGTTCTATCGCGGCAACCCGTTCCCGGGAGGTGGAGCTATGACAATAGATTTTCATTACCAACGGGAACGGTGGGATAAAAATATCCTGCTGGCCCTGGTACATTTTGCAATGATTGCCTATGTGATTTTGATTTTCTATCCCCTGTTCAATATGGTTATCTCGTCCCTCAAGTCAACCAGGGAAATTTTTCAGAATCCCTTCGGCCTTCCCACCGCGGCGCAGTTTCAAAATTATAAAATCCTGTGGATAGACCGGGGCTTTGGACGGTACTTCGGGAACAGTTTTACTGTCACCGCCATCTCCATGGCTTTTGTGATCCTCCTGGGGTCCATGGCGGCCTTTGGGGTTTCCCGGTACCAATACCGGCTGCGGACCTGGGTGTATATGCTGTTCCTGAGCGGCATCATGCTGCCCCTCAAGGTGGCGATTATCCCCCTTTTTATTATCATCAAAAATTTGGGGCTGATGGATAAACATATTTCCATTATCCTTATCTTTATCGCCATGGGCCTGCCTTCCACGGTGTTCATCCTTTCGGGTTTTATGAAGACCATTCCCATGGACCTGGAATACGCCGCCCGCATTGACGGCTGCAACGAGTGGATGATCTACCAACGTATCGTTATGCCCATTACCCAGTCGGCAATTGCCCTGGTAACCATATACAACGCGGTTCCCATCTGGAACGATTTCTTTTTTCCCCTGGTCTTTATTCAGAGCGACCGGCTCAAAACCCTGCCCATCGGCCTTTCCACTTTTTTCGGGCAGTACAGTACCAACTGGAGTTATCTTTTTACCGGGCTTTCCATCGCCATCCTGCCCATGCTGCTCCTCTACGTCTTTATGTCCAAATATTTTATCCGGGGTATGACCGCGGGAGCCATAAAATAGGGTGGATGGGGAAATGCAATCGGTTGAAACATATATAAAGAGCTGTGTCCGGGCAGGGGTTTTCCCCGGCGCTTCCTGGGTCATTGGCAATAGCAAAGGCAATGGCTTGGGCCATTGCCCCGATATTCTGGAACAGGGCGCGACGGGGGTCCTGGGCCAGAGTACGGCGGGGGTCTTAGGCCAGGGCCTTGGTCCTGTGCAACAGGACAGTCTCTATGATCTGGCTTCCCTGACCAAACTTTTTGTAACCCTGGCCCTGATGCGGCAAATGGAAGATGGTCTTATCCGGCTGGAAGACACCGTTGATTATTTTCTTCCCGCTTATAAAAACAACCCCAAGGGCGGTATCAGCCTCTTCCAACTCCTGACCCATACCAGTTGTCTTTCCGGTGGAACACAGCTCTATCGTCATGCCCATACACGGGAGGATCTGCTGGAGGCCATACGCTGTAGCCGCCCCCGTTCCGACAGCCCCGGCCGGGTGGTCTATACCTGCGAGGCATTTATCCTGCTGGGGGAAATCCTTCCGGTGATTGACGGCGTGGGGGGAATGAATTGCGGCCTTGATCCGGCGCAGGTGATCCACAGGCGGGTGCTGGAGCCTCTGCAAATGAATGACACCTGTTTTAATCCCCCCGCTTCCCTGCTTGAGCGAATCGCCCCCACAGAGGACTGCCCCTGGCGGGGAAAAATTGTCCGGGGCCAGGTCCACGATGAAAACGCCGTGGTCATGGGCGGGGTAAGCGGTAATGCGGGACTTTTTTCTACCGCCGTTGATATGGCCCGCTTTGCCGCCGCGGTGCTTGCATCCCTGGAAGGCAGGGAAGAAGGTTTTCTGCACAGCATTACTGCGGAGATGATGATCCACAACCATACCGCAGGTAAAGGAGAGAACCGGGGCCTGGGCTGGATGATTGCAGGGCCCTCCAGGGCGGCGGGGGATCTTATGTCCCCCTGTAGTTTCGGGCATACCGGATTTACCGGGACCAGTCTCTGGATCGATCCGGAAAATCATCTGTACGCCGTGCTCTTATCCAACAGGATACATCCCAGCCGGGATAACGGGGGAATTTTCCGTACCCGCCAAATCTTTCATAACCTTGCTGTCCTTCAATACGGCGGAAGATCAGCAGATGAGCAGCAAAAAAGGGAGCATAGTAATGACTAACAATTCTCTTACCCCGCAGAACCTTTCAGAGTTAACTACGGAAAAACGGAATGAGTCATCCGGTGACATAGATTCCAAAACTTCCCTGGAGATCCTGACCATCATCAATAATGAAGACAAGAAGGTCCCCCCGGCGATAGAAAAGATCATCCCGGAGATTGCCGCCCTGGTGGACGATATTGTGGCGGCCTTTAAAAAAGGGGGCCGCCTGATCTACATAGGCGCGGGGACCTCGGGCCGCCTGGGAATCCTGGACGCTTCCGAATGCCCTCCCACCTACGGGGTCAGCCCCGGCATGGTTCAGGGCTTTATCGCCGGCGGCAGGGAGGCCCTGACCAAATCCATAGAATCCGCCGAGGATCGCCGGGATGAGGGTGTCGGAGAACTCAAGGACATTGGCTTTTGCGTAGATGATGTGCTGGTGGGGATCACCGCTTCGGGCCAGGCCCCCTATGTGCTGGGCGCCCTGGAATATGCCCGGGATCTGGGGGCCGTGACCGGGGCCATCAGCTGCAACGCCAATTCAAAGACCTTTGACCTGACGAAACACCGGCTCTTCGTGGATGTGGGCCCCGAGGTGGTTACCGGTTCAACCCGGATGAAGTCCGGCACCGCCCAGAAGCTGGTCCTCAACATGCTTTCCACCGCCAGCATGATCCGCATGGGAAAGGTTTACAAAAATCTGATGGTGGATTTAAAACCGGTTAATCATAAACTGATCCTCCGGTCCATCCGGCTTATTCGGGAACTTACCGGCTGCTCGGAGGAGCAGGCCAGGGAAAGTTTTGAAGCATCGGAAAAAAATCCCAAGGCCGCCATTGTGATGGTTCTTTTGAAGGTAGACCGGCGGCGGGCAGAGGAACTGCTGGAGGAAGCCGAAGGGCATATCAGCGTTATTTTGGGCAAGGCATAAGCCGGTGGAGAGCGCCCTTTTGGCGCCCTCCATAATTACGGCTGTTTTTTGATCAGTTGGGCCAATTCCCGGCCCTTTGCTTCCAGGGCGGCAAGGTCCTCCGCAGTTGGGGAGCCCGCCCATTCATAGCTTTCGATGGAATCCCATTTCAGGCCTTCCACTGTGGCGTCGTATTCTTTTTTTGCGCCCCCGACCCAGCCCCAGGAGCCGATCCGCAGGACCTTCTTCCCAAAAACGTGCTTGCGGCGGAAAATATCCAGCACGTAGGCCATGGGCGGGAATATGGCGTACTCATAGGTGGGCATGGCGATTACAATCCCGGAGCTTTTCCACGCGTCAGCCAGTACCCAGGAGACATTTTCGTCGGGAACCCGGCGAATCGAATAGGGGACCCCCTCTTTTTCAATGCCCCGGATAAGCGCGTCCAGACCCGTTTTTGTCATGCCGTACATGGAACCCCAGATAAGGGCGATTTCCTTTTTGGCCGGGCCCCTTGCCCAGGACGCATAGGTTTTATACCGCCCGATTATCTCTTTGGGGTCCTTCCGCCAGACAATCCCGTGGCTGGGGGCCACGCATTTAATGTCCAGACCGGCCAGCTTCTGTATTGCCCGATCCACAAAGATCGAAAATGAGGAAATGATATCGGCGTAGTACCGGAGGGTCTCTGCCTCAAAAAAGGCGTGTTCTTTCTCGTTAAATTCATCGTCAAAGACCCGTTCCCCCAGGGCCCCAAAGGAACCGAAGGCGTCGCAGGTAAAAAGGCTCCCCGATTGGGCGTCCCAGGTAACCATGGTCTCGGGCCAGTGCAGGTTGGGGGTTTCAAAGAAGCTCAGGACCTTGCCGGCCCCCAGGTCCAGGGTATCCCCGTCCTTGACCGCCCGCAGGCCGGTTTCAATCTTGTAGAAGGATTTGACCAGGTTGATCCCCTTGGCGGTGGCGATTACTTCCGCCCTGGGGTTCAGCTTCCGGAATTCGGCCAGCCAGCCGGTATGATCCGGCTCCAGATGGTTGAGGATAAGGTAATCTATGTCGGAAAATTTAAGATTTACGGAGGAAAGGGCCGCTTCCAGCTGTTGGGGAGCGCCGATCCAGTCCCGAACCAAATCGATAAGGGCGATTTTTTCACCCTTTACGATATATGAGTTGAGGGAAACGCCGTCGGGAATAGGCCAAATGCCTTCAAACAATTCATCAGTCTGAACATCTGCATGAAGGCAGTAGACAGAGTCGGATATAAAATGGGCTTTCATACTTTAAATATACTGAATTTTTTACCTTTTAAGAACGGAAACGACCCGTTCCAGGACCTTTTTCCGGTCCAAAGGTTTGACAATATAGCTTTTTGCACCCATAAGGAGTGATTTTTTTACCACATCCTCTTTTCCCAGGGCGCTTACCATGATAACCACCGCTTCCTTGTCAAATTCCAGTATTTTTTCCAGCGCAGAAACACCGTCCATCACGGGCATGGTAATATCCATGGTAACCAGGTCAATATTTGGATACAATGCCTTGTATTTTTCGACCCCCTGGGCGCCATCGGCGGCGGTATCCGCAACCTCAAAGCCTTCGGACGTGAAAATTTGACCAAGCTGTTTCGCAATAAACATGGAATCATCAACTACAAGTACCCGATACGACCCACCTTCCGGTTTTGTTCCTTCCGGCGGTTTATCGTTGATGTTGGGCATATCACTCTTTGCAATCATGCGGTACGCTCCTCTTCTGCCTTCTACTCTAACGGCATAGCATAGAACAAGTCAAGTACGTAAAATCGTAGCATGAACACCCATCTTTTGCTGGCGCCCATGGCTGAATTAAGCCACCGGCCTCTCCGGGAACTTATAGAGAATTTCGGTGGCTGCGACGAATACTTTACCGAGATGATCAGCGCCGGTCCCCTCCTGGGGGGCGGCCCCTTTGAGCGCTGGTACATGGACGCCGGCCCCTGTCCCGCTAAGGTGGTGTACCAGCTGGTAGGCTCCGACCCGGACCAGCTGGTCCGTGCCGCCGCCCTGCTGGACAGCCGTGACTGCCTGGGCCTGGACATCAACATGGGCTGCGCCGCCCCGGCAATCCGCCGCACCGGCGCAGGGGTCGCCTGGATGGCCTCGATAGACAAGGCCGGAGCACTCATCGCCCGCCTTCGCCCGGTGGTCAAAAAGCGGCTCAGCGTCAAACTACGGATAGGCTTTACCGACGATTTCGACTACCTCCTCAACTTCTGCCGCCGCCTGGAAGGGGAGGGGATCGAGCTCATCACCCTGCACCCCCGCACCGCCGGCGAAAAGTTCCGCCGCAGCCCCCGCTGGAACTACGTAAGCGCCCTCCGCCGGGAGCTGCACATCCCCGTGGCAGGCAACGGGGACATCGTCACCGCCGCAGACCTGCTGCGCCGGGCGGATTCAGTGCCCGGCGCCATTTGGGGGGGTACAGGCGAAACCGGCGGCCCGGCAGAACAGGGTGATAAGCCAATAATGGCGCCCGGCGCCGCTCCGGTGATGGTCGGCAGGGCGGCGGTACGCTGCCCCTGGATTTTCGAGGATGCCCGGGGGAAAACGGCGCCCGGCGCCATTGATTTGGAGGAGATCAGCCTGCGGTTCCTGGAGCTTTTGGCGCGGTATCAGCCGCCAGAGTTTTATATCAGCCGGGCGCGGCGGTTTTTCAACTATTTTTGCGATAATCTGAAATGGGCCCACTATGTTAAGACCCTGCTGAACCGGGAGACCGAACTGGAGGGGATTGAGCGGGTGTTACGGGGGTATTTTGGGGAGCATCCGGAGGATCGGTTTAAAAAGATTGATGGATTCGCAGATAAGATGTATACTTAAATGGTTAAAAAGGAGCAGTCATGTCTCAGGCGTACGAAAAATCATACTATACTTATGCGGATTTCCTTGAATGGGATGAAAGTGAGCGTTGTGAACTTGTCGATGGTGAAATAGTTATGCTGGGCGCTCCTACCAGTGACCATCAGCATCTTGTTATGGAGTTGGCTTATCAAATACGGCGGTTTCTGGAGGGGAAATCCTGTCAGGTATTTCCGGCCCCTTTTGATGTCCGGCTGCACCCGGCGGAAGATGACAGCGATGATACTGTTTTCGAGCCCGATATCGTGGTTATATGTGATCCTTCAAAAATTGAGAAGCGGGGCTGTAAGGGCGCGCCGGATTTGATTATCGAGATAATGTCCCCTTCCAGCGCCCGTTACGACCGGGTGGTAAAATTTCGGAGGTATCAACAGGCAGGGGTCCGGGAATACTGGATCGCAGACCCGGAGACCAAATCGGTACAGGCGTGTATTCTTGAAAATGGTCATTACACGGTTACCATGTACGACGACACAAATACTGCGCCGGTTTCTGTCCTGCCGGGCTGCACCATTGATTTAACGACGGTATTTGCGGAATAGAACCGCTTTTAAACGTTTAAGGCATAGGAGTGATATGATTTGGGATATTTACGGATCTATCTTGATAACTGTAGTTATAATCGGCCTTATGATGACCAAAACCAGATAAAAATAGCACTGGAAGCCCAGGCAAAATTGTATATTCAACGCTTGATAACTGAAAAAAAACTGGATCTGGTCTTCTCCTTTGTGTCGCGATACGAAAACAGCCAAAATCCCTATATGGTAAAAAGAAGCTCCATAGAAGATTTTTTCAAAAATGCCGTTGATTATATTGATCAGACTAATGGGGCAGCTATTAAGAAAAAAGCATTGGATATTATGAAGTCGGATATAAAATTTAAAGATGCCCTGCATCTTTCCTGTGCGATTGCGGGGCAATGCAAGTATTTTATAACCACCGATGATGGTATATTCAAGTATCAAACAACGGAAATAACTATTTGTAATCCCATGGTTTTTATAGAAATGATTGGAGGTAAAATATAATGCGTACAACACAGGTTATTATGAAAGATGGTATCGAATGTTTGCTAAAAAAAATGGGCGCCCTTGAAACAGAAATATTTATTTCCAATTTGCTAAAAGAGTCTTTCGATTATACCGAATGGCAGCGGGAGTATTTTAAGGATATAAGTATGGATGAATTTCTGGAAAAGGCTGCACAATACGACAGGGACCATCCTTGGGAAAAAGCAGAGGCGCCTGGCGCTAAATTTGCCTAACGCCCAGCGCTATCTTAAAATTCCCCACCACCTTATCCACCTCCGGACTGGCGTCCACATCCACCAGCAGGCCCTTTTTGCGGTAAAAGTCGATCAGGGGGGCGGTTTGATCCCGGTAGACTTCCAGGCGTTTCTGGACCGCTTCCGGTTTGTCATCGTCCCGGATGTAGACCTCGCCGCCGCAGGCGTCGCAGACCCCTTCTTTTTTGGGCGGGTTGAAAAGGGCGTGGTAGTTGAAACCGCATTTGCGGCAGACCCGGCGGCCGCCGAGACGCTCCAGTACCGGGGAATCGGGGAGGTCGAAGTTCACCACCTTGTCCACCTTGGAGAAACCCGCCAGGGCTTCCGCCTGGGGGATGGTCCGGGGGAAGCCGTCCAGGATATAGCCCTTTTTGGCGTCATCCTGGGCAAGCCGTTCCTTAACCAGTTCGATGGTAGTTGCATCATCCACGAGCTTGCCCGCATCGATGATCGCCTTGACCTTGAGCCCCAGGGGACTTTTGGCCGCAATGGCGGACCGGAAAATCGCCCCGGTACTGATGTGGGGCAGCTTGAGAATATCCACCGCCCTGGCGGCCAGGGTGCCCTTTCCCGCCCCGGGGGGGCCTAAAAAAATCAGGTTCATCATGTTTCTCCTCCCCTTATTATTGCAAAACCGGCCATATTTTTCTACCGGGCAACAATAGTATTTTATGAATGTCACCCGTATCTTTTTTTATACACATTTATACCTATTGGAATAATATAAAATAATTACAAAAAGTATTGACAGAGTACAATTAATTATAATATAAAGAATTAAGCAAAGTGATTTTCTGACCAGGCAAGCAATACTGGCACTTGGCACGAACTTTGCTTCTATGTTTTGTATAAGGAGGATGTGCTTTGAAGAAAGAAGACAATGCCCAATACGGATACTCAAACGCCGCGGCGGCTTCTTTTTCTTTAAATCCCACTTCCTCCCGGACCCCCGGGGTTGTAGCTAATTCCTTATATTATAACGAATTACCCCCCCCCCCCCCCCCCCCCCCCCCCCCTCCCCCCCCCCCCCCCCCCCCCTCCCCCCCCCCCCCCCCCCCCCCACCCACCCCCCCCCCCCCCCCCCCCCCCCCCACCCTCTCCCCTCCACCCACCACACACCCATCCCC
>BNVE01000043.1 GCA_025997875.1 Spirochaetia bacterium | reverse complement strand
AGCAGCGTGAATCCCTGGATTCCGTTTTGGCAGCCCAGGAGGGAAAGTGGGCTGATGCCGCCGCCGAGCTGGACGCCGCCATCCAGAAGCAGCGTGAATCCCTGGATTCCGTTTTGGCAGCCCAGGAGGGAAAGTGGGCTGATGCCGCCGCCGAGCTGGACGCCGCCATCCAGAAGCAGCGTGAATCCCTGGATTCCGTTTTGGCAGCCCAGGAAGGAAAGTGGGCCGATGCCGCCGCAGGTCTGGACGCCGATGTCAAGAAGCAGCTGGAGTCCCTGGACTCCGCTTTAGCAGCCCAGCAGGAAAAATGGGCGGATGCCGCCGCCGAACTGGACGCCGATGTCAAGAAGCAGTTGGAGTCCCTGGATTCCGCCCTGGCAGCCCAACAGGAAAAGTGGGCCGATGTCGCCGCAGACCTGGACACCGCCATCGAGAAGCAGCGTGAATCCCTGGATTCCGTTTTGGCAGCCCAGGATGGAAAGTGGGCTGATGCCGCCACCGAACTGGACGCCGATGTCAAGAAGCAGCTGGAGTCCCTGGATTCCGCCCTGGCAGCCCAGCAGGAAAAGTGGGCGGATATTGCCGCAGAATTGGACGCCGACGCGAAGGCCCAGCGGCAGTCCTGGGCCGATGCCGTCGCCGAATTGGACGCCGATGCAAAGGCCCAACAGCAATCCTGGGCCAACGTTGCCGCGGAGCTGGACGCCGCCGCAAAGTCACAGCGGGAGTCCCTGGATTCCGCTTTGAAAGCCCAGCGGCAATCCTGGGCAGATACAGCCGCAGAGCTGGAAGCCGCAGCGTCCGCACAGCGGGGAAAGTGGAGCGCCGCCATCGCCAGTGCGGAACAGCAGGTTTTGGAGGCCGCCGGGCAGCGGCTTGATGAGTACAAGGCGGCCCAATCGGAGGAATTCAGGCAGCTGGAATCCCTGGCAGGGGATGCGGAGCGGCTGGAAGACGAATTGCGGCGCATCATGGCGGATGCGGAAAAACGGGTCCGTTCCGACTTTGCCGCCTTTGAAGGGGAGTCCGCCCATGCCCGGGAGGCGGTTGCCGCCCAATTCAACGCCCAGGCGGCGGATATAAAGACCGAAATCGACGGTGTGGAAAAGGAACTTAAGGGCCTTAAAACCAAGGCCTACGCCAATGTATCCGACAAACTCAAGCTCTTTGAGGACGATTTCTTCTCGGACCTTACCAAACGCGGCGACGACATCGACCGCCGGCTTGGCGAATGGCAGGATTCGGTGGATGCCCGGCTTGCGGGAATTGCCGAAGAGTCCGAAGAAGACCGGCGGAAGATGGAGCTGGCCTTTAACGAGGACATCCGCAGGAACCTTACCGATCAGGGTGAACGGCTCATTGCCGAATTGGAGCGCCTGAAGGCGGAAACCGAAGCCTTTGAATCGGGAATTCGGGATGAAATGCAGAGCGCCGACGAAACCAGCGCCGGCTTCCGCAAACAGCTGGACCGGGATTTGGAAGAAGTACGGGAGGCCGCTGAAAAATCGGTCAAGGTGGAAATCGGCCGCTACGCCCTTTCCTCAACGGAAACCCTCAAGCAGAACCAGCGGGACCTTGAGGAGCAGCTCAAGGAAATTTCCGCTTCCGTTGAAAAACGGAACGCCGAAACCACGGAACTTATTGACAGCTTCCGGCAGAATACCGAGGAATGGCAGTCCGGTTATACGGGCCAGATGCGGGACCTGGACGATTCTGTGGAAGAAGGCCGTAAGCGGATCCGGGAACTGGCCGCGGAAAGCGATGAACGGATCGCCCAAATCCGTTCCGCGGTGGAGCAGGCACGGGAAGAAGCGGGGGCCTACCGGCAGGAAATTTTCTCCCGCACCGAAGAAGAGGCAAAGAACCTGGACGCCGCCGTGGCGGAAGCGGAGCGGCATATTCGGGAATTTATTACCCAGACCAAGCTTTTCGAAAAAACCGACGAGCTCAAGCTGGAACTGGAGCGGCGCATCGAGGACCTCCGGGGCGATATAGACCGGCTGGATCAGCGTAAGTCCGAAGTTGCCCAGATGGAGGGCGAATTTGTCCGCATCAAGCGCCTGAGTGACGATGTAAACGACAAGATGAACCGTTTCCTCCGGGAACAGCACCGCATTGAGGTGATGGAATCAGATTTCAACCGCCTTCTCCAGACATCCCAGGCGGTGGAGGAAAAACTGGTCCAGGTTTCTTCTTCTGATGATACCCTCCAGGCCGTTCAGCTCCAGATCCGCCGCCTGGAAGACGCCCTCAAGGAAACCGAGGAGAAGTACCAGCGGCTTGAACGGAGAAATCAGACCCTGCAGGCCACCACCGACGGCATCGACCGCAACTTTAAGGCCCTGCAGGAATCGGAGCAGGGGGTCCGCAGGGTAAACGAAGACCTGGATCGCCTTAGCGGCGAGCTGGATGGCATCCGGGGCTCCATCGAAACCCTCTCCGGGGAGAGCGAAAAGGCCCGGGAAACCGTGGACAAAATTTCCATCCTGGATGAATCACTTGCCGCAATAGAGAAGCGTATCAAAGAAATGCAGGTTGCCCGTGAATGGCTGGCCAATACCGAAACCCGGCTCAACGAACTCAACAAGCAGACCCAGAACCAGTTCAGGGCGATGGGCGCCATCCTGAAAGACGAGGGCGGCAAAGCCGCCTCCCTGAACAAGGGCGCCCCTTCCCCAAGCGTGCGGGAAAACGTCATCACCCTTGCCCGCCAGGGCTGGAAGGCGAAGGAGATTGCCAATTCCCTCAAGATCGGGCTTGGTGAAGTGGAATTGATCCTGGAAATCGCCCCACGGGAAGACAAATAAGAGAAGCGGCGCTGCCCCAAGCGCTGCCCCGCTTTAAACCTAAAAGTCCCAGGTCCCCAGCCGTTTCCCCAAAATCCCCGCCATAATCGCCGTAAGAACCGCCCGGGCCTGTCCCAGGGAAGCCGCGTCCAGGGAATACCGGGCAAGCTGCGGGGAATCCAGACCCTCCACTGTGCTAAGCCAGCGCCGCGCTCCGGCATTGAGGGGCAGCAGTCCCCGGGAACCCCCATTGGGGGCAGAATGGTTTTCCCCGCCGGCATCCCCGGCAGTCCGGCCGGCGCAGGGTGAACAGAGGAAGATCCCATCCTGCTGATCGTACCATGATAATCCATCGGGGCCCGCTTCATGAGCGGACGCTTCACGGGCGCGGTTTGCGGTGAAACCCTCCCCGCAGGAACCGCAGCGGCCAGGCTCGGGCCGCAGTCCCAGGATATTGGCCCAGTTCCACAGAAAATGGATGAAGATGCGGATACAGAGGGCCTCGTCGGCGTTTTCCAGGGCGTCCAGGCCGGAATCCGCAAGGGACAGGGCCTCTTCCCAGTTGCCGCCACCGCCGTGGCTTGCCAGGATCGTGTCCGCCAGGGCGTCCGCCGCCATGGTCCGCTCGTAGAGCTCCCGCAGGCCGGGCCGCCAGGACCGGACGTCAAAGTCGCTCACCTTTCGGGAGTCTCGGATCGGGTCGTGGTAAATCCAGAGGGTTCCCCGGTTAAAGGGCGACACATGGGCGCGGAGCTTGCTCTTGGGCCCCCCGAACACCGTTGCCCGGATAAGCCCCTCCTCGGCGGTGAGGAACCATGCGTCCCGGTTGGATTCCCCGGAGCTGCGGGTTTTAAGGACCAGTGCCTGATAGGTAAAACTGCGGGACATGGGCTTATCTTATATGAGATCCAGGGCAAATACCTTGCTCCGGCGGCTGTGGTCGTAGACCTTCTGCCGCTTGACCGGGAGGCTTTCTACGGGAACTTCCCGAAAGCCCAGGAATTCAAACCAGTCCTGGGTGTGGGTGGTCAGCACGAATACCCGGCGGAGGCCCTTCTTTTTGGCCCGGTCGATAAGGCAGCCCACAATCCGCCGGCCCAGGCCCATGTCGGCGTAGAGGGGGTCCGTGGCTACTGCGGCGATCTCGGCCTGGGCTTCGCCCCATTCATGGAGGGCCCCGCAGGCGTGGACCTGCTCGTCAATTTCAAAGACCACGAAATCCGCCTTTTTTTCCAGTATCTGTTCCGCGGTGCGGCGTACCAGAATGCCCTGCCGCATCAGGGGGTCCATCAGGCGCAGGATGTTCAGGATATCCCTGCTGCGCAGAGCCCGGATCGATTCGTATTCGTCGGCGTAGAGCATGGTCCCGGAGCCCAGGTTGGAAAAAAGTTCCCGCAGTATGGCTCCCTCTTCCCTGCCGTCGATGATGTGGACCCGTTCCACCCCGGCCCGGGATGCCCGCAGGGCAAGGCTCAGTTCCTGCAGGGGCCGGTCCTTTGCGGCGCCGTTGGCAGCCAAAACCGCCTCTGCCTCCTGGGGGCTCAGCCTGATGATGCGGCCGTCATCCCCGGTTTCAAGAGGGGAACCTTCGCTGCTTCGCAGCCTGGTTGAGGTCTCAAGGTTTTTCGGGAAGGTATAGGAAGCAGCCCGTAAGCCGCCGTTAAGGGAAACGATGAAGAGCTTTACCGCCCCCAGGGCGGCGGAAACTTCCAGGGCAATCTCGTCGCTGGGGACGTTGTAGGGTTTTCCCGCGGGACTGTAGCCGATGCAGGGAAGGATGGGCACCATCCCCTGGCTCAGGGCTTTATTGAGGGAATCCACCAGGATCTTGTCCACCGTGCCGGTGTTTTCCATGTCCCGGCCGTTTACCACCCCAAGGCCCCGTCCGCGGACAAAATTGCCGATCACCGCATCCACCCGGCTCCCCGCAAGGCCGGTCATGAACCGAGCCGCCACATGGAAGGCCGCCATCTCCACAAAGGGCATTGCTTCGGCGGTGGTAATTCGGGTGGAACTGTGGGAGGGGGAATTATCCAGCTCTGCGTAGGCTGAAACGATGTCGTATTCCCGGAGCACCGAATCGATCCATTCCTTTGCCCCGGGCACAATCACCACCCGGAACCCCGTCTGGGCCAGCAGGGCCAGATCCTTCACCAGAAAGGGAAAACCCGGGTCCTCGGTGACCGGAAAATCGATCTTAAACACCATGGTGGAGCCTTCAAAGCGGCTCTGGTAATGAAAGGCCTCCCGGATAAGGTCAACCTGGGACAGGGAATTACTCATGTGTTTAATTCTAATGGGGAGGGGAAGCATAGACAAGTATGGGATATTTATAGTATTAAATAGTTCAGCATTGCCATGACCGCGTACGCCATGCTCCGGAAACAACGAGGACTTGCCGAATGAAAAAACTGCTCATGGGAAACGAGGCCATTGCCCTGGGGGCGATCCGGGCCGGAGTCAGGGTGGTCTCGGGCTATCCGGGCACCCCCTCCACGGAGATACTCGAAACTATCGCAAAAGAAGTGTCCGCCGCAAGGAAGGGCGCTCTTGAAGAAGGTTCATCTCCCGCAGAAAAGCTCTCCCGCATTTACATCGAATGGTCGGTGAACGAAAAGGCCGCCCTGGAACTTGCCGCCGGGGCCGCCATGTCCGGGGCCCGCAGCCTGGTAACCATGAAACAGGTGGGCCTCAATGTCGCTTCCGATCCCCTGATGAGCCTTAATTATGTCGGCGTCAAAGGCGGCCTCGTAGTCGCCGTTGCCGACGATCCCGGCCCCATCTCGTCCCAGACCGAACAGGATACCCGCCGTTTCGGCAAATTCGCCAAGCTCATGGTCTTCGATCCCGCTTCCCCTGCGGAAGCTTATACCATGATCGCCGACGCCTTTGACTGGTCCGAAAAATACGGCCGCCCGGTTATCTTCCGGCCCACCACCCGGGTCTGCCACAGTTATGCTTCCGTAGAAATCCTCCCGGACCTTCCGCAAAAAGACATTGGCGTATTTGAAAAATCCCAACGCTGGGTGATCTTTCCCGGCCTTGCCTACCGCAGCCACATTCAGATCGAAAAGGATTTAATCCAACTGGGGGATGAATTTTCCGCCTATTCCGGAAACAAGCTTTCTGTTATTTCGGGAGCTTCTCCTAACGCCATCCATCCCCCTTGCGCCGTTTCCCCTCGCCGGGGCATCGCCGCAGGCGGGGTAAGCCGGGCCTACACTCACGAAGTTTTGGCCAAGCTTGATACTCAACCGAAGCCGAAGGCTGAATTTTCTCCTCCTGACAGTAATACTGCGTACAAGCTGCTCGAAGTAAGTACCGTGCCTTTCCCCTCAAAACTGGGAAAGGAATTTCTTGCGGGCCTTGACGAGGTTCTGGTGATCGAAGAACTGGACCCGGTCATCGAAGATGAACTCATCCGCCTCTGCGGCCTCCATCACCTGAATGTAAAAATCCGGGGTAAACTTTCTGGCGACATGCCCAACGCCGGTGAAAACACCGTGGCTCTTATCGCAGAAAAAATCAATAACTTTTTTGGCATCCCGTCTTCCGTTACCAATTCGCCGACGGAAGCTTCCGCTGAGGCCCCAGGCCGAAGTTCCGCTCCGGACATACCGGCCTTGCCGGTGCGGCCTCCGGTGCTCTGCGCAGGCTGTCCCCACCGGGGATCATTTTTTGCCGTTAAGGAAGCGGTGCGGAAGAGCGGGGCCGGTAAGAACGGGCAGCAAGGCTTTCCCCGCAAGGCGGTGTTTTCCGGCGACATCGGCTGCTATACCCTGGGGAACGCCATGCCCCTGGACATGACGGATACCTGCCTCTGCATGGGCGCGGGGATCACCGTGGCCCAGGGGATCAACCGGGCGGAGCCTGATACCCTCAACTTTGCCTTTATCGGGGACTCTACTTTTTTTCATACCGGCATCCCCGGCATCGTCAACGCCGTGTACAACCAGGCGAAGATCATCGTGGTTATCCTGGACAACTACACCACCGCCATGACCGGCAGCCAGCCCCATCCCGGCACCGGTAAATCCGTTTTGGGGTCCCCTGCGGAAAAAATCAGCATCTACGATGTGGTAAAGGCCCTGGGGGTAAAGGACATTGTCCGGGCGAACCCCTTTGACATCAAAGTTGCCGAAGACGCAGTAACCCAAATGCTGGACAAAAAGGGCGTGCGGGTCATTCTGTTTGAAGGCCCCTGTATCGCCGTAGAGGCCGGCAGTGGAAAATGCAGTATTACTGCGGCGCAATGTACGGGCTGCCGTATCTGCGTTAAAAAACTCGGCTGCCCGGCTATTTCCCTTGTGCCAACAGAAACAGCTTCCGGTTCCGGCTTGTCTGAACCCGTGGCCGGCGCATCTGACGCCGGCAGGCCGAAGCTGCGGGCGCTGATCGATCCGGTGCTCTGTACCGGCTGCGGCATCTGTAAGCCGGTCTGTCCCGCAGGAGCCATCCAATGAAACTGAACTGCCTTATCACCGGAGTCGGCGGCCAGGGGACGGTGCTCATGTCCCGGCTCATCGGTAACGCGGCGATCAAAGCGGGCCTGGAAGTCCGGGGCTCTGAAACCATCGGCATGGCCCAGCGCGGCGGCAGTGTGGTAAGCCACCTGCGCCTGGGTGATGACGCAGGTGAAAGCGGCGTCCATTCCCCCCTGATCGCCCCCGCCGAAGCGGACATCATCGTCGCCTTTGAACCCGCCGAAGCGGTGCGGGTCCTGCCCTTCCTTGCGCCGTCGGGCAGCATGATCGTCCTTGACCGGGGTATCCCGCCGGTAACCAGTGCCTTGAGCGACAAAAAGTACGATCCGGCGGAGATGATTGCGTATCTAAAAAAAGTGATCGGACCTGCCGGCGAAGGGAAGGGCACGGGCCGCCTTACGGTAATTGACGGGGAGGAACTGATTACCCGCTGCGGGAACCCCAAGGTGATCAATGTGGCGCTTTTGGGAGCGGCCCTGGCAAAGGGGCTCTTTCCTTTTAACCGGGAAGATATTGCCGCGGTTATCAGGGCACGGATGGCGGCGAAGTTTGTGGAGATGAACCTGAAGGCGCTGGAGATTGGCGGGGAGATGTTGGGTGAATAACACGACAAACGCATGAAACATCAGAGCGAGAGGACGGCCTCAAGATGTTGTTCAAACCCCCAGCTCAATATGCGGCGTTTGAGTCTGAGGCTGTATTTTTTCCCCAGCTGTAATGTCTTTAGCAGTGCCAACGCCCATTTTCGTATGATGTTCATGTTTTCTGCCGCTGTTTTGTTCAGCGTATGGTTTTTATCCTCCCTGAAGGTGACGTCTAAATGCCAGTGCATACTCTCTACCGACCAGTGTCCCCGTACCGCACGCGCAAAATCCTCAATGTTCGCTTCCAAACTCGTTAGGTAATACCGTGTTTTTTCACTTTGCGTGCCGTCATCATGTAAAATCGTCGTTTTGGTCATCCCAATACTGCTCAACCCTGTCCATTCTTTCCGTTGAGGCAGCCATTTTACGTCATTGGTCTGCCAATACTCCCGCTTCTCGTATTGACTTCGCTCCCGTTCCCCCGTTTGCAGGTATCCACCCTGTTCCTGTATTACTTTGCGAAACTTTTCTTCGCTGAAATACTCTTGTACATCCTCATGCAGGATTTTTTGATTGTCTTTTACCGCCAGAACGTAGTCCCCCTTGCCGTTCCGTATCTTTTCCGCGATTTCCTTCTGGGTTCCAATGGCGTCTATCGTCACTATTTGGCCCCGCACCGACACCACCTCAAGCAGCGCCTTTATCATCGGGACTTCTTTCCCCTTGCTGTCCGTCGATTTCTGCCCAAAACATACCCCGTTTTCCTTTGACCACGCGGATACTATGTGCAGCGGGTCCTGGTTTTTGTTCCCGTTACCCCGAATCGTCTTTCCGTCTATCGCCAGTACTATAACCTTTTTCAATAATCCCTGATGATATTTTGCCCATTCTGCTATTTCCACCCACTGATCGCAATCCGCAAGGGTCCCATACGAAACGTAGTTTCGTCCAGCACTATCACCACAATGTCTTTTAGGCTATGCACTATTTTCCATTGCTGCCGGTCATCTTCCAGCTCCTCAAGAAATGATAATACCTCACAGAGCGTTTTACTTTATCTTTACCAGTTCGCAGAGATGCTCGGGGGTCTTGTGTGCCGATTCTGCCCACTTAGCAATACTACAAGTAGTCTCAGGGTCAAGTTTTATGGTCATTCCATGGTTAACCCCGGTAATATAGTAAGAGGGGGAAGGTCTTCCCCCTCGCTCCGAATCCTCACTGCGCCGCTAAAGCGGCTCCGTTCCGGTCCCCCTCTGGGCCTTTTGCCGCACAAGCGGCCTCCTTGCCCCCTCGCCGGGCGGAAGAATCCGCTTGCCCCCCGTTTGTGGTCTGCCATAATACCCTTTAAGGCCAATTTTAAAGTGGCCTTGTAATATAATCACTTTAATATAAAAGTAGCCTTATAATATTGCAACTTTTTTAAAAAAGTGGTCTTGTAATATTGCAACTTTTTCCAAAGAGCAGTATCCTTAGTTTATGTATCCAATGGAACTTTTAGTTAAGGAATGGCAGGAACGGCCTTTGCCCGCAGTTACCCGGCGGGATCTCACTATCGATCTACAGGGCAGCCTGGCAACGGCAATTATCGGGATGAGACGCAGCGGCAAGACCTGGCGGCTCTTTCAGGAAATGGAGCGGCTTGCCGGGGAAGGGGTTAATCCGGCCCATATGTTGTATTTTAACTTTGATGATGAACGGCTCGGCGGGGATGGGGCAGGGGTGGACCTGCTGGATGATCTCCTGGAAACCTTTTTCCGGCTCAATCCCCCGGCCCGTAAGGAAGGGGCATGGCTGTTTTTTGATGAAATTCAGGAAATTCCCGGATGGGCCCGGTTCGCCCGCAGGATTATCGATACCGAAAAGGTCAAACTCTACCTTTCCGGTTCTTCTTCCCGGATGCTTTCCACCGAAATTGCCACGGAATTCCGGGGCCGTTCCCTGGCCTTTGAGCTTTTGCCCTTCAGTTTTCGGGAATTCCTCCGTTACCGGCAAGTTCCTGAAAAACCGGCCATCCGGGACCGGTCCCTCTATGAACAGGCCTTTACCGAATACCTGACGGTTGGGGGCTTCCCCGAAGTTCTTTCCCAGCAGGATCCCTTTGTCCGCACCGGTCTTTTGCAGAGCTACCTTGATGTGGTTGTGTTACGGGATGTGCTTGAGCGCCATGGCCTTTCCAATGCACGGGGGGTGCGGGAACTTGCCCATACCCTGGTCAGCCATAACGGGAATCTGGTGTCTGTCAAACGCCTGACGGATCAATTGACCGCCCGGGATATTCCCATTGGCAAGGAGATGACCGGACAGATATGCGGCCATCTGGAGGATGCCTTTCTGGTGTTTTTTGTGCCCATCTATACCCAGTCTCTGCAAAAGATGCGGGTAAATCCCCAAAAAGTATATGCTTCCGATCCGGGCCTTGCCCTTGCGGTTCAGCCGGCCTCAACGGTTAATCTGGGACAGCGTTTCGAGCAGGCGGTCTATCTGGAACTGCGGCGGCGCTTTCCTCTTTTGCGCCGGGGGGGGATTTCCTACTATCTTACCCGGGATCGCCGGGAGGTCGATTTTATCCTGGGAGATCCTGCCCGGCAGCTGCCTGCGGCCTTATTTCAGGTATGTGTAAGCTTAAAGGATGCACAAACCCGGGAGCGGGAAATCAAAGCTTTACAGATGGCCATGGAGGAACTGGAACTCAAAAAGGCCCTCATCCTTACCCTCTATGAACGGGATGAGATACAAACCGATGCGGGGCTGATCGAGGTACGGCCCGCCTGGGAGTGGTTTTTGGAGGAGGGTGTTTAAAATTTTTAGCCATACTGCACAAAAAACAGTATTTCTTAAGAAAAGCTATTGCATAAATTTTCAGCCTGTGGTAAAAATAGGGTAGGAATACACAGCGAAGGCTGAAATTTCAAGGGGTAATGGCGAAACCAGGTTTCGCTTCGATTGGACTGTGCGGCAGCCGCCGCACAGAATAGGGGGTAGGGGTGAAGCAGCATGTGGTGTCGGCTCTGGTGGAAAACCGGGCAGGGACCTTGAGCCGGGTGTCCGGGCTCTTCAGCCGCCGGGGGTTTAATATCGACAGCTTGACCGTCGGGGAGACTGAGGACCCTTCAATCTCCCGGATGACCATTGCGGTGACAGGAGCGGATTCGGTGCTGGAACAGATCATCAAACAACTCAGCAAGCTCGTGGATGTTATCGCCGTGCGGGAGCTGGATCCCTCATCTTGTCTGCGCCGGGAGATCATGCTGGCAAAGGTTGCCGCCGATGAAAAGACCCGGCCCGCGGTGATCGAGATCGCCGGCATCTTCCGTTCCCGCATCATCGACGTATCCCCCACGACCATTACTATAGAAGCCACCGGCGATATTGAAAAGCTCGACGGCTTCCTTCTGCTCTTACGCCCCTACGGGCTTCTTGAGCTTGCCCGCACCGGCCTGGTGG
The DNA here is from genome assembly GCA_025997875.1 of Spirochaetia bacterium. GTDB lineage: Bacteria > Spirochaetota > Spirochaetia > Treponematales > Breznakiellaceae > BNUT01. Next base: position 17,120 of record BNVE01000043.1, on the reverse strand, counting down.
CCCTTGAGCGGGGCTCCCGGGTGCTTTCAGTATCCGACCTTGGGATTGCTCCCCTTTCCGTACCCGTACTAATTAGTTAACCGGTAACTGCGCGGCCTTTTAGGGTGCCGTAAGTCAATTACCGGATTCTCAAAGACAATCAAAAAGGTTATGCGCCTTTTTGATTGCCCGTGATTATATGAAGGAGTAAACGATGGCTGTTATGTACTATGAAAAAGATTGCGACCTTGGGGGCCTGAAAGGCAAGACTATTGCGGTGATCGGTTACGGTTCCCAGGGCCACGCCCACGCGCTGAACGCCAAGGAATCGGGGATGAAGGTGATCGTGGGGCTCTACGAGGGTTCCAAATCCTGGAAGAAGGCTGAGGACTCGGGGCTCACGGTAAAGACCGCCCGGGACGCCGCAGAGGCCGCGGACTTTATCATGATCCTTATCAACGATGAGAAGCAGGCCAAGCTTTACCAGGAGTCGATCAAGCCGGCCCTGAAACCCGGCAAGACCCTGGCCTTTGCCCACGGCTTCAACATCCACTTTGGCCAGATCGTTCCCCCCGCGGATATCAACGTGGTGATGATCGCCCCCAAGGGTCCCGGCCATACGGTGCGTGAACAGTACCAGGCCGGAGCAGGGGTCCCCTGCCTTATCGCGGTCCACCAGGACGCCACCGGCGATGCTAAACGGCTTGGCCTTGCCTACGCAGCCGCCATCGGCGGCGCACGGGCCGGTGTGCTGGAGACCACCTTTAAAGAAGAAACCGAAACGGACCTCTTTGGTGAACAGGCGGTGCTCTGCGGCGGCGTCTCCGCCCTGATGAAGTGCGGCTACGAGGTGCTCACGGAGGCTGGGTATCAGCCCGAGAGCGCCTACTTCGAGGTGATGCACGAGATGAAGCTCATCATCGATTTGGTGAACCGGGGGGGCCTCTCCTTTATGCGCTATTCGATTTCCGATACCGCCGAATACGGCGACTATGTTTCCGGCCCACGGGTGATCACCGCAGAAACCAAGAAGGCCATGAAGGAGATCCTTACCGAAATACAGAACGGAAAATTCGCCCGGGAATGGATCCTGGAAAACCAGGTGAACCGCCCCAACTTTAACCGGATGCGGGCCATTGAAGCCCAACACCCTATCGAGCAGGTGGGCAAAGAGCTGCGCTCCATGATGTCATGGTTACAGAAGCCATCGGAAAGATAAAGAGGGTCCGCTTTTTATGCAAGGAAGGATAGTATGAGTAATGGTAATGATAATCGCCGGATGGTGAAGATATTTGACACAACATTGCGGGACGGCGAACAGGCCCCGGGGTGCAGCATGAATTTGCAGGAGAAGCTGGAGGTTGCCCGGCGGCTTGAAAAACTCGGGGTGGATATCATGGAGGCGGGATTTCCCGCTTCCAGCCCCGGGGACCTTGAGGCGGTTAAGGCCATCGCGGGGATCGTCAAGGATTCTACCGTGGCAGGGCTTTGCCGCTGTCTTGAAAAGGACATCGACGCCGGCCGCGCTGCCCTGGCCCACGCGGCGAATCCCCGGCTCCATATTTTTCTTGCCACCTCTCCTATCCACATGGAATACAAACTCAAAATGACTGCCGACCAGGTCCTGGCCCAGGCCCTTGCCATGGTAAAGTACGCAAAGAAGTTCTGTTCCGATGTTGAATTTTCCGCAGAGGACGCCTTCCGCAGTGATCCTGATTTTGTGTGCAAGGTCTTTGGCGCCGCCATCAAGGCGGGGGCGACCACGGTGAACTTTCCCGACACCGTGGGCTACGCTATGCCCGGCGAATTCGGGGACCGTATCCGTTACGTGAAAGAACATACTCCGGGTATAGAGCAGGTTGATCTTTCGGTGCACTGCCACAACGACCTGGGGCTCGCGGTTGCCAACAGTCTTGCTGCGATCGCCAACGGCGCGGATCAGGCGGAGTGTACGGTGAACGGCATCGGCGAGCGGGCGGGGAACGCATCCCTTGAGGAGATCGTCATGTCACTGCGGGTTCGCAGGGATTTTGTCGGCGCCGACACCCGGATCGATTCCACACAGATCTACTCCGCAAGCCGCCTGGTGACCCAGGTGACCGGGGTCAAGGTTCAGCCCAACAAGGCTATCGTGGGGGAGAATGCCTTTGCCCACGAGGCGGGGATACACCAGCACGGGGTCCTGGCGAACCGGGCCACCTACGAGATCATGACCCCCGAATCGGTGGGCATCTCCAGGAACCAGATGGTGTTGGGAAAACATTCGGGTCGTCACGCCTTTGAGGATCGGCTTAAGGACCTGGGCTTCACTGTGGACGCCGAAACCCTGGATGCGGTCTTCGCCGAATTCAAGCTGCTGGCGGACAAGAAGAAGGTGGTCAGCGACCGGGACATCGAAGCCCTGGTGATGGATACCGCTTCCGCGGTCCCGGAAACCTGGAAGCTCGATCACTGGGCGGTGAACACCGGTTCCGCCCTGGGGGCCACCGGTACCATCAGGCTTCAGTTCCGGGACGGGAAATTCAGCAAAGAGGTTTCCATGGGGGACGGCCCCATTGATTCGATTTTTAAGGCCATCAACCAGATCGTCGGCAAAAAGCCGGAACTGGAACTCTACGAGATTGGGGCCATCACCGGGGGATCATCTTCCCAGGGTGAAACCATGGTGAAGATAGGATGGGAGAACCGCCACTACAACGGCCACGGCGTTTCCACCGATGTGGTGGAATCTTCGATAAAAGCTTACCTCTCGGCGATAAACGCAATGGAGTGGGAACTTTCCGCCGCATCCCATGTTGAAGGTGTGAACAGCAATGAAAAGTAACACTGTTACGCCGGAAGTCGAGATACTCGATACCACCCTCCGTGACGGCGCACAGGGTGAGGGGATCAGTTTTTCTGTGCAGGATAAGCTTGCGGTGGTCCGGGCCCTGGACGAGCTGGGGGTGGCCTGGATAGAGGCGGGGAACCCCGGGAGCAATCCCAAGGACATGGAATTTTTCCGCCTCGCCGCGGAGCTCAAACTGGAACACGCCAAACTCTGCGCCTTCGGTTCCACCCGGAAGAAGGGCGTCAGGGCCGCAGATGATCCCCAGCTTAAGAGCCTTCTGGAAGCGGATACCCAGGCGGTGGTTATCTTCGGCAAAAGCTGGGATCTCCATGTAACAGAAATACTGCGGGTAAGCCTTGAAGAAAACCTTGATATGATCGCCGAGACCGCTGCGTTTCTTAAAGAACAGGGAAAGATCGTGATATTTGATGCGGAACATTTTTTCGACGGCTGGCTTACCAATGCTGACTACGCCCTGTCCACGGTAAAAGCCGCCGCAGAGGCCGGCGCAGACCGGATCGTCCTCTGCGACACCAACGGCGGCAGCTTCCCCGACACTATTACTGCGGGGGTCAGGGCGGTAAGCGGGGCATTAAGCGCCGCCATCAATACCCCTGGCGCCGCATCTGCCAATTCCGCCGGCTCTTTACCGCTCATCGGCATTCACGCCCACAACGATGCCGACATGGCAAGCGCCAACACGGCGGCGGCGGTGCAGGCCGGGGCGCGGCATGTGCAGGGGACCCTGGTGGGCTTTGGGGAACGCTGCGGCAACACCAGCCTTGCGTCGGTGATCCCCAGCATCGAACTTAAACTGGAACGGCCCTGCCTTCCCGCGGGAAAGTTGGAACATATTTCCGAAATTACCCGGAAGGTGGCGGAGATCGCCAATGTGGCGGTTCCCGATAATATGCCCTATGTGGGGACCCACGCCTTTGCGCATAAGGCGGGGATGCACGCCGACGGCATTTTGAAAGTACGCCGTTCCTTTGAGCACATCGATCCGGCAAAGGTGGGGAATGACCGGCGCTTCCTTATGAGCGAAGTTGGGGGCCGTTCCGCCATTGCGGAGCGGGCAAAGAAGATCGACCCATCGATTACCAGGGATCATCCGGTCACTGCGGCGCTGGCTGCAAAACTGAAAAATCTGGAAGCGGAGGGCTGGGCCTTTGAGGGAGCGGACGGCAGTTTTGAACTCTTGGTCCGCCGGGAACTTGGCCGCTACAAGCCCCTGTTCCGTATCGAAGCCTATCGGGTGGTGAGCGAACACCCCACCGGGGAAACCATCGCCTGCTCCCACGCCTGGGTCAAGGTCCTGGTGGACGGCCAGAGCGAGATCGCCGCCGCCGAAGGTGACGGGCCGGTGAACGCCATGGACGGCGCACTCCGCCGCAGCCTGCAGCATTTCTACCCGGAGCTGGAAAAGGTCCGCCTGGCGGATTACAAGGTCCGTGTCATCGACGGCAACGCCGCCACCGCCGCCAAGGTCCGGGTCCTCATCGAAAGCACCGACGGCAGGAACCGCTGGACCACCGTGGGCGTTTCCGAAGACATTATCGACGCCAGCCGTGCGGCCCTGGTGGATTCCATTGAGTATAAGTTGATTGATGATATTGAGCGGAAGTTTAAAACATACTTGTAAGGAGTTTTGATATGAACTATTCGATTGCATTGATACCCGGGGACGGGATTGGGCCTGATGTCATCGCCCAGGCGACAGAAGTGCTGGATGCGGTGGGGGATAAATTCGATCATGTGTTTAACTATGTGGAGTTGGAAGCCGGGGGCAAAGCCATCGACAGCACCGGTGAGCCCCTGCCTGCGGAGACCCTGAAAGCGGCGCAGCAGTGTGATGCGGTGCTCCTCGGCGCAGTCGGCGGGCCCAAATGGGAAACCCTGCCCGGTAATCTTCGGCCGGAGCGGGCCCTTCTGGGACTGCGGTCGGGCCTGGGGGTATTCGCCAACCTGCGGCCTGCGGCGCTTTTGCCCCAGCTTAAGGCCGCCTGCCCCCTCAAGGACGAGGTACTTATGGCGAGCCACAGCGAAGGGAAGGCCACCTTCGATCTGCTCATTGTCCGGGAACTGACCGGTGGGCTTTACTTCGGTAAGCGGGGCCGTATCGACAGCAGCGATAATGCCACCAAGGCTGCCTTTGACACCGAGACCTATTCCTGGGCGGAGATCGAGCGGGTGCTCCGTGTGGGTTACGCCGCTGCGGCGCTGCGCCGGAAGAAACTCTGTGTGGTGGACAAGGCCAATGTGCTTGAGTCCTCCCGGTTCTGGCGGGAAGTGGCGGCGGTGGTCTCAAAGGATTACCCCGACATCGAAACCAGCTATCTCTATGTGGACAACTGTTCCATGCAGCTTATCCGCGCCCCGGGCCAGTTCGACGTAATTGTCACCAGTAACCTCTTTGGGGACATCCTCTCCGATGAAGCTTCGGTGCTCACCGGTTCCATCGGCATGCTCCCCTCGGCAAGTCTGGGTTCTGCGAACCCTTGCAGCCCCACGGACCCCGGGAATCCAGTGGGTTCCTTGGCCAGGAACGGCCGCGTCATGGGTATGTATGAACCCATCCACGGTTCTGCCCCCGATATTGCCGGGCAGGACATTGCCAATCCTCTGGCGGCGATTCTCTCCGCAGCAATGCTGCTCCGCTATTCCTTTGGCCTGGAAAAGGAAGCCCGCTTTATCGAGTCTGCGGTCAACGCCGTGCTGGACAGCGGACTGCGGACAAAGGATATTGCCAACCGCAGTAGTACTAATAACGGTAATACTGCGGAAAAGATTGTAGGCACCAAGGCCATGGGCGAAGCGGTACTGAAAGCACTGGAACAACAGTAATACAAATATAGGAGTAAAAAACATGCGCAGCGATTCTGTTAACAAGGGCATAGCCCGCGCTCCCCACCGGTCACTCTTTAAGGCCATGGGCTTTATTGACGAAGAATTCAACCGGCCCCTTATCGGCATTGCGGTAGCAAAGAGCGAGATCGTCCCGGGGCATCTGCACCTGGACACCATCGCCAAAGCCGCCGCCGACGGGGTACGCCTTGCGGGGGGTGTGCCGGTACAGTTTCCGGTGATCGGAGTATGCGACGGAATCGCCATGGGCCACGAAGGGATGCGTTATTCCCTGGTGACCCGTGAACTTATTGCCGATTCCATTGAGTGCATGGTCATGGCCCACGGCTTTGACGCGGTGATCTACATTCCCAACTGCGACAAGATCGTACCGGGGATGCTCATGGCGGCTGCCCGGCTCAACCTGCCCGGTGTCTTTGTGTCCGGGGGGCCCATGCTGGCGGGCAAGCGGAACGGCAAGACCCTCACCCTTACCACCATGTTTGAAGCGGTGGGGGCCGTGGGCGCGGGAAAGATGAGCGAAGCGGAACTCTATGAATTGGAAGAGGCCAGCTGTCCGGGCTGCGGTTCCTGTTCGGGGATGTTCACCGCCAATTCCATGAACTGCGTCACCGAAGCTTTGGGCATGGCCCTGAGCGGTAACGGTACTATTCCCGCGGTGATGGGTGAGCGGCTGCGGCTTGCCAAACGCACCGGGATGCTGGTTCTGGATGTATTGCAGAAGGATATACGGCCAAGGTCAATCATGACCGAGCAGGCCTTCCTCAACGCCCTGGCCCTGGACATGGCCCTGGGCTGTTCCACCAATACCTGCCTCCACTTGCCCGCCATCGCCCACGAGGCGGGCTTTAAACTGGACCTGGAACTCTTCAACAAGGTAAGCGCCGTTACCCCGAATCTCTGCCGCCTTGCCCCGGCAGGTTCCGACGCCATCGAAGACCTCCATGCCGCCGGGGGCGTTCCCGCGGTATTAAAGGAACTCTCCAAAAAAAATCTTGTCAACCTGAAGGCCCCCACGGTTTACGGTCAGCTGGGGGATGCGGTGCGGGATGCGGAGAACCGCAACACCGCTATCATCCGGCCCATCGAAGACCCCTATTCACCCACCGGCGGCCTTGCGGCCCTTTGGGGCAATCTGGCCCCCGATGGCTGTGTGGTCAAGCAGAGCGCGGTAGCCCCCTCCATGCTCAAGCACGAAGGGCCCGCCCGGATCTTCGATTCCGAGGAAACCGCCTTTGACGCCATCATGGGAAAGAAGATCGTAAGCGGTGATGTGGTGGTGATCCGTTACGAGGGGCCAAAGGGCGGGCCGGGGATGAAGGAAAAACTCGCCCCAACCGCCGCCCTGGCCGGCATGGGCCTGGACGACAAGGTGGCCCTGATCACCGACGGCCGCTTCTCCGGGGCTACCAAGGGGGCCGCCATCGGCCACGTTTCCCCGGAAGCCGCGGAAGGGGGGCCCATCGCCCTGCTCCGGGAAGGGGATCTGATCCTCATCGACATTCCTGGCCGCAGTATTACTGTTAAATTGAGTGACAGCGAATTAGCTGAACGCCGCAGGAACTGGCAGCCCCCGCCCCCCAAGGTAACAACGGGGTATCTGGCCCGTTACGCAAAGCAGGTGACATCCGCAGCTACGGGGGCGATTTTCAAAGAATAAATATATGGAGAAAAATATGCAGTATAGCGGTGCAAGAATCCTCATTGAAGCTCTGATCGAACAGGGTGTGGATACGGTTTTTGGATATCCCGGCGGGGCGGTTCTGAATATATATGATGAACTTTACAAACAGCGTGATCGCATCCGGCACATCCTGGTGAGCCACGAACAGCATGCGGCCCATGCTGCCGATGGTTATACCCGGTCAACCGGAAAGGTGGGGGTGTGTATCGCCACATCCGGCCCGGGCGCAACAAACCTGATCACCGGTATCGCCACTGCGGCCATGGACTCGGCGCCTTTGGTGGCAATCACCGGGAACGTGGCAACGGGCCTTTTGGGGAAGGACAGTTTCCAGGAGGTGGACATCGCGGGCATTTCCATGCCGGTGGTCAAGCACAACTGGATCGTGAAAAATGTGAACGAACTTGCGGAAGTCATCCGCGAAGCCTTTGTGGTCGCCCAATCTGGCCGCCCCGGCCCGGTGCTCATCGATATCCCCAAGGACATCACCGCCATCTCCGGCGAATGGATGCCAAAAGCTAAGCCGGGGAAAAGAAAGGCGAAGGGCGATCCGGCGGATGCGCCGCAATCCATACCTTTGGCGCTTACCGCCCGCGCTCAACGTCTTGTGGAACGGAATGAACGGCCCAGCTTTACCGATGAGGATATCGACCGGGCCGCAGCATTACTGAGTTCTGCCCGGCGGCCCGTGCTCTACGCCGGGGGTGGGGTGATCATCTCCGGCGCCTCCGGGGAGTTGAAGGAACTTGCGGAACGGCTCAACGCGCCGGTGGCCTTAAGCCTGATGGGTATCGGCAGTTTAAGCCAGGATCATCGGCTCTGCACGGGACTTATCGGCATGCACGGCACCGTGGCTTCCAACAAGGCTGCCCAAAAGGCGGATCTCCTGGTGGCCATCGGCGCGCGTTTTTCCGACCGGGTCACCAGCCAGGCCAACATGTTTGCCAAAACAGCAAAGGTGCTTCACTTCGATATTGATCCCGCTGAAATTAACAAGAATGTTCCCGCCCAGGCCTGGGTGCTGGGGGATATCAAGATCACTTTGAAAAGGCTTCTGGAAAAACTTCCCGCAAAACTCAGCACCGACTGGAACGGTGAAGTTGAAAAGTGGAAGACCCATATCCCCCAGACCCATACCCGGGAAGCGGCGGGGGAACACCGGCTGCATCCCCGTTTTGTAATTGAAGAGACTGCGAAAAAACTGGGCAACGACGCCATCGCTGTTACCGATGTGGGCCAGCATCAGATGTGGACCGCACAGTTTTATCCGGTTAACCGGCCCCGCTCTTTTTTGACCTCCGGCGGATTGGGTACCATGGGCTTCGGCCTTGGAGCGGCGGAGGGCGCCAAGCTTGCCAACCCCAGGCGCCCGGTGGTGCTCTTTACCGGAGACGGCTGTTTCCGCATGAACTGTGCCGAAATGGGAACCCTTAAAAACTACAGTATTCCTGTTTTGGTGATCGTCTTTAATAACCGGACCCTTGGGATGGTGCGGCAGTGGCAGAATTTTTTCTACCAGGGCCGCTATTCCGAAACGGACCTTTCCCCCTGGCCCGACTTTATCAAACTGGCGGACGCCTACGGCCTGCACGCATACCATGGGGAGGACAAGGCCGGCTTTACCGAAGCCCTGAACAATGCCCTTAAGGACCTCGCAGCGGGCCGGGCCGCCCTTATCGAAGTTACCATCGACCAGGATGAAAAGGTCCTTCCCATGGTACCCAGCGGCAAACCCATTGATGAGCAGATTCTGTAATGTTACCATGACCTATGAAATTGATTTCTGAAATGACCCATGGTGAAGCGGCGGGTGTCCGCTTTGTCCTTATGGATATTGATGATACCCTTACCCGGGAGGGGAAGCTCCTTGCGTCTTCATACGCCGCCCTCTGGAAACTGAAGGAGGCGGGCATCAAGGTGATCCCCGTTACGGGCCGGCCTGCGGGCTGGTGCGATCTGATTGCCCGGGAATGGCCCGCCTGCGGGGTAGTGGGGGAGAACGGAGCCCTGGCCTTTTGGGAGGAGCCCCAGGACGGCAAGCTGCCGACCCTCAAGGCGGAATACCACCCCGCGGCGATAAAAAACGATCACCCCGTCCTGGCCCGCATCAAGGAACGGGCCTTTAAGGAATTTCCCGAATTGCGGGTTGCCAAGGATCAGTTTGCCCGGCTCTTCGATCTTGCCCTGGACTTTGCCGAGGAAGACCCGGTGCTGCCCCTGAGCGCCGCCGAAAGGATACGGGGCATCGCCCTTGAAGAAGGGGCCATGGCAAAGGTGTCCTCGATCCACGTAAACATCTGGATGGGCAAATACGACAAGCTCTCCATGGCGGAGCATTTCCTTTCCCACCGCTTCGGATGGAAGAGCGGCGCCGGCGACCGGGAAGTGGTGTTTGTGGGGGATTCCCCCAACGACGAACCCATGTTCGCCCGTTTCCCCCTGGCCTGCGCCGTCGCCAATGTCCGCCGTTACGGGGGGCTTATCAAACAACTGCCCGCCTTTGCGGCCTCCAAAGAATGCGGTGACGGCTTTGCGGAAATTGCGGAAACCATATTGGCCAAGCGGTAAACTATTGATGGGAAAGCCTGAACCGTCTCCTTCCCGTGATCCTGAATCCAAATCCGCCCCATCCCGCCGCCTTCCCCATGGCGTCCTCCTCCTTTACGAGGACCGGGACCTCCTGGTCATTGACAAGCCTGCGGGGCTCCTCTCCATCGCCAGCGGAACCGAACGGGATAAGACCGCCTACTGGATCCTCGCGGAGTACCTCCGAAAGAAAGGTGAGAAGCGCCGGCCTGCGGCGGTACACCGGCTGGACCGGGATACCTCGGGGGTGATGGTTTTTGCCAAGTCCGAAATGGTAAAGAAAAAACTTATGGGCAGCTGGGATAAAGCGGTGGCCAAGCGCAGCTATGTCGCTTTAGCGGAAGGGGAATTTACCGATGGGCAGACTGCCGGCGTCATTGACGCGCCCCTGGGAGAAGACGCCGGAGGCCGCATGGTGGTGAAAAAAGAGGGTGTCCGCGCCGTAACCCGGTGGCGGCTCCTTAAAAGCGGGAAGGGCTATTCCCTCCTCAGTCTGGAACTGGAGACCGGCAGGCGTAACCAGATCCGCGCCCACCTAAGTTTTTTGGGACACCCCATAGCGGGGGACATGAAGTACCAGGCCCGTACCAATCCTGTTAAACGGCTCTGCCTCCACGCGGAGCATATCAGCTTTCATCATCCCCACGACAACCGGCTCATGGAATTTGATTCGCCGCCGCCCCCTAATTTTAAAGGCCTTTTCTAGTATTGCTGCTTTCCCATTGCAAAAACACTACAGGCATAAGCCCCCTGCCCACAGGTAAACGACCATGAGGTCACTTGAATGAGCCCGAAGGGCGAGCGTGACCGAATGGGCGTTTATCTGTGGGCAGGGGGCCTATGCCTGCGGATGTTGGGCCTTCTCGTAGTCTTTGTATAAAAAGCGCCGTATCTTTTGTTGGGCGTTTTTTTCAAAGGGCTCACGGCGCAGGGCGAAGTCGGTGATCTTTTTGTAACCTACCAGGGTGCGGTTTACCTCTTCGATTTCCTTTTTGATAAGACCGGAAAGGAAGGCGTCGTCCGGGTCGCTTCCGGGATAATCCAGAGCAAGGGTTTCAAAGTTGGGGACCGCCACGGCGAATATTTGCTCGCCGCCGAATTCTTCTTCCTTGCGGCCGACGATGAGGATCTCGGCAATGACCCGGGAACCGTTAAAGTGGGTTTCGATCTCCTCGGGGTAGATGTTTTTGCCGCCGGAGCTGACGATCAGGTTTTTCTTTCTGCCGTTGATGTAGATGAATCCCAGGTCGTCCAGGTAGCCCAGGTCTCCGGTTTTAAGAAAGCCGTCATCGGTGAACATCTCCGCGGTGGCCTCGGGGTTTTCGTAGTAGCCCAGCATGAGCGAAGGGGACTTTATGGCAATTTCACCGGTGCCCTCTTCATTCTGATCGATAATTTTTACATCCGTGTATTTTACCGGGAGGCCCACCGAGACATTCCGCCGGCGCCAGGGGGTGTTCACGCTGATAAGGGGGCTGTTCTCACTCATCCCGTAACCGTGAACCATGTTGAAGCCGAAGGAATCGAAGAAGTCCGCCGTCTTTGGGTTAAGGGGGCCGCCCCCGGCGACCATCATCCTGATGGAGGCGAGTTTCGCCTTCTTGCGTATTATATAGAGGGCAATCCGGCCAAAACGGATCTTTCCCTGCTTTGCCCGGGCCAGCGAAATTTTCCGCAGCAGGTTAAAGAAAGCCCGCAGGGGCGGGGAGAGTTTCTGGAAGCCCTGATCGATGGCGGCCATCACCTTGTCGTAGAGCAGGGGCACCGCGATAAGGAAGGTTCCCCCGGCGTCATGGATATCGTCAACCACCACTTTACCCACCAGTTTTTCTACGATGATGGTGCCCGCTCCCACGCTGAGGGGGGCGAGGAAGGAACAGGTGGTGGGGTAGGTATGGTGCAGGGGCAGCACATTGATGAACACATCGCTGGGATAAGCCCGCAGGGAGCGGATCGCGGCGCTGGTATTGGCGATAATTCCCTTGTGGCTCAGGGTAACCCCCTTGGCAAAACCGGTGGTCCCGCTGGTGAACACAATGGACACCGGATCATTGGCGCCCACATCCGCAGCGGCCGGCAGGGGCTGTTTCAGGGCCTGCCCATTGGCGTCCAGCCCGAAGCCGTCCCAGCCGCTTGCGGGGCTTACCCCTTCCTCAGGCCTGCTGATGCAGACCTTTGCCTTTAAGGCAAGGTCTGCGCCCAGGGAGTCCGCAAAGGAGCGTTTGCGGCCGGAATAGAAAAAGGCCCTGGCCCTGGTCAATTTGATGATATTAAGGCATTCCTTTTCGGAGACAAGAAAATCCACGGGGACTATCACCAGGCCGGCGATAGCCGCCCCAATCCACACCGCCATCCATTCAGGGCGGTTTTCCGCCCACAGCACCACCCGGTCCCCCCTGGAGAGACCTGCAGCCAGGAGCCCCCGGCCGATCCGGCGGCATTCCGCGGCGAACCGGGCGTAGGTCCAAATGGTAAAGTCCTTCTGTTGGCCGGAACGGTAGAAAATGGCGGATCGGTCCCGCCATTCCTTTTCATTTCCCTCAAGCCATGCGATAAAATTGGGATAGGGTATATCCGGCCAGTCGGCGATGTACTCTGATTGATTAAGCATACATTAAGGATAGCCTAAATCGGGTTATTTGTCGAGGTCTTTGTTGAATTCCCGGAATCCGTGTTTGCCGCTTCTTTTTACCTCATACATGGTGGCGTCCGCCTTTTGGATAAATTCCTCCACCGTCATTTTTCCGGGGGAACCCCCTTGGGGAATAGCCACCGCCCCGATGCTGATGCCGCAGGGGACCCGGTGTTCCCCCAACTCCCATGGGGCGCCAAAGCGGCGGAGCAGGGTATCCCGGATTTGCGGCAGATCGGCGGGGCTCTTGTTTTCCGCAAGGATCACGAATTCGTCCCCTCCGTAACGGTAGGGCATTCCCAGGGTTTCCCGTTCTCCAAAGAGGAATTCACCGATGCTGCGGAGCAGGGCGTCCCCCGCCGGATGCCCCAGGGTATCGTTGATTTTCTTGAAATCGTCCAGGTCCATAAAGAGCAGATACCCCGATGAACCGTTTTTCCCCATCCTTTCAAGGCTTTCCCTAAAATCGGCCATGAATTTCCGCCGGTTGGGCAGGCTGGTCAGGGTGTCGTTTTCCGCCATCTTCCTGATCAGCTCCTCGTTGTTTTTGTTTTCCGTAATGTCCATAATGCTTACCACCAGGGCAAGCCGGCCGTCCACCCAGCGGGTAATGGCGTTGATACTGCGGTACCAGGAACCGCTTTGCCGGTTCTGGTAATCCCAGGTGCAGACCCCGGAGGGATTTCGCTCATCGTCAATCAGTTTGTCCCGGGGGCAGGAACCACAGGGGGTCCCGTCTCCGCAGGGGAAAATTTGCCAGCAGAATTTTCCGATAACCTTATCCATTTCGCCGGCCCGCACAGCGGTAGTATCGTTGGCAAAAATGATTTCCCTGGAATGGAAATCGATCACATAGATATCAAGGCCGCTGTTATTCACGATGTTTTTCATCGATTGGTGGGCATATTCAAGCCGTCTCTGATAAACCCGGGTCTTTATATGCCCCGCCAGTACCGAAAGCACTGCATCGGCGTCATTGATGGCCTGTTTGCTTAAACGGATAGGGCGCCGCCGGTCCATAAGGCCCACAAAGGCGATGGGGGTTTTCTGTTCAAAGATCACCGGCGCCATCACCAGGGTCTTGGCGGAAAAAAGTTCCAGTAATTTTGCGCCTATCCGGGTTTTTCGGGAATTCAGGTAAACAATGTCGCCGGTATGTTTGACCAGTTCTTCAATGTCTTCTTCATTAAGATAATCGGAGAGGTGAAACTGCTGTTTCGAATTTTCACCCTGACAGAGATACTGTTCGCAAAGGTGGAACACCCCCGCATGGTCCGCTTCGTACACAAAGCCGGAATAGAACCCGAAAAATTCGCAGGTATCCTTCAAGATTCCCAGAATGGGCCTGTAGGGGTCCTGATAGGCGCTTAATTGACGGAAGATCCTGACAAAGAAATCTTTTTCCTCTTCGTGGGAAGCTTCACCGGGGGTTCCATGGACAGTTTCGCTGCAATTACCGGCATTATTCATGTTAAACCTTTCTTTGCAAGGGCCCGTTCAAGCTGCCGCAAACGGTACACCGCGTAGAGTTCTTTTCCAAACTCGGTTATTTCCCAGATTTCCTTATCCCCGCTGCCGGCGGTATGGGCGGCGTTTTCCGTATCGCCCCCGGTGCATTTTACCAGCTTGAGCAAAGCCAGATCGGCCATGATCTTCTTTACCGTATTGGACGGGGTAGGATAGTCCTTGCGGACCGTTTTTTCCAAATCCGGGTTGAGCACGTTTCCCAGGAACCGGGAAATCTCCACCGTAGTCTTCCCCAGGGACAATTCGGGGGCCAGGACCCTGAAGATCCGCAGATAACGGAATTTCCGGGTGTTTTCCCAGTTCTCCCCGGGGGTATAATAAAAACTGATGGAAGCCCCGTTCAGGGCCAGCACCTTAAGGGCGTGCTTTATCTGCTCCCGCAGCTTGTCCAGAATTTTGTTGTTTTCCATCCTGAACCGCTTTTTCAGCTCCTCATTTTCACTGCTCAGCCGGGCAATCTCGTTGGCCAGGGAGGGGCTTATCGCCTGGGCTGCGGGGACCCAGCCCTGCCGGGGATCAAGGTTGATCGCCTGAATCAAAAGGCGCTGGGCTTTCTGGCGCAGGTCCGCCGTATTGATCCAGGTTTCATGAGGATGGGTTCGCAGCTCGGCCTTAAAATCATCCATCTTGCGGATAATCTCCGGCTCTTTTTCTTTTTTAGTCCCCTTCCACCGGGCCTTTTCATCAATAATAAGGGCCAGCACCGGAAGGCTGCAGTTTACCGCCTCTGTGTATTCAGCTTCTATGGGACCGCTGTACCGGTGGGCAATAAGGGAGATATAATAATCACATTCCCCGATGGTTTTGTTTATCAGGGCGGCGCTGTTTTCTTCGGCCGGATCCAGGCAATCCGCTGAAACCGGGATATGCCCCAGTTCCATAATGATCCGGGGCAGTTCCCGGCGTTCATTCTTTAGATCATCCAGGCCCGATCCGATGTAAATAAGATATTTTTTTTGCATCTCCACTCCTCATAATACTATCGGTAGTGGACGAGCCGTACATAATACCCTATTATAGAGAGATGATTGGATTTTTGATCAAAAAGACCTTCTTTGACCTCTGGGACAACCTGTTCAAGGTGGCTTTACTCAACCTGGGCTTTATCGCCAGTGTGGCATTTCCGGTTTTTATCCCCGGCCTCCTTGGTTCAATCCCCCCCCTGTTCATTGCGGCCATGCTTATCGGCATCCTCTGGTGCGGTGTCTACCTTGCCGCCGCAGCCCTGTCCATTAAACAGGTTTCCGATTACAGCTCCTTTGGCTTTGGCGATTTTTTCCGGAACCTTAAAGAAACCTGGCCCGTTGGTATTGCCATGGGGCTTACCGTTTTTGTCATCTGGATTCTGGCCACCATGATCATCCCCTTTTATTTGCAGCTGTCCTCCGTCATTGGCCTGCTCCTTGCGGCGGTGATCTTCTGGACCACGGTGGTGGCGGTCGTTTCCCTCCAGTTCTTTTTCCCCATCCGCGCCCGGCTGGATACCAAGCTATCCAAAATATTCAAAAAATGCTTTATCTTCTTTTTTGATAATCCCGGGCTCTGCATTTTTTCTTTTATCCACAACCTGATCATCCTGGTGATCTCCGGTTTCCTGGCCTTCCTCTTTCCCGGCCCCGCCGGCGTTCTCCTCTTCCTCGACGAAGCCCTCCGCCTGCGTCTCCTGAAATACGACTGGCTCGAAGAAAACGCCGCCGCCAACTCCGGCACCAGGCGCCCCAAAATCCCCTGGGACGCCATCCTTATCGACGAACGGGAACGCACCGGCACCCGCTCCTTCAAGAGCTTTATATTCCCCTGGAAGGATTGAAGGGGGAGCCGTCAGGCGTCTGGCGCGGAAGTATGCCGCAGAAGGCAGAATTCTGGATGTGATGCTCGACATCGTATTCAAACTCCTTTTCACCGCCAATGACGATGATTCCCGGGAAGCCCTGCGGCTTCTCCTTTCGGACTGTACCCACCGTTCTGTCAGGAACGTGCAGGTACAGAATAATGAAATCCTTCCCGAGTATTTAACCGGGAAGACTGTCCGTCTGGACATCCACGTCACCTTCAACGACGGGGAACAGGCGGACCTGGAAATCCAGGTAAAAAAGACCGATGACGACCTTAAGGCCTGGGCCTTATTGCTTGGGGCGAAGCTCCTGGCGGGTCAGATGAAACGGGGTGAGAAATACCGGGAGGCCAAACGGGTCTACCAGATCTTTTTCCTCAACTGCGAGTTATTCCCCGGAAGTGACAAGGTCCCCCGGCGGTACTTCGCCATGGAGGAAACGGAACATGACAAGCTGTCTCAAGACCTGGAAATCATCATTTACGAGATGCCGAAGCTGAAGAAGGTAGTTACGGCCTATTTTGAAGGGAAAGTAGAACTGAAAAACTTGTCTCCGGAACAGAAATGGTGTATATACTTTAGGTATAAAGGTGATGAAAAGATGGAGTCCTTGATACAGGAATTGTGCAGGCAGGAGGAAGGGATCATGAGGGCGGATCGGGCATTATCAAGAATAAGCCGTGACCAGGAGAAGTGGGCCAAGGCCCTGTTTCGGGAGAAGGCTGCCATGGACTACAGTTCCGGGCTCTATGCCGCGGGGAAGGCCGGGGAGGAGCGGGGAAAGATAATAGGTGACACAGGCGGCTACCAACGGGCCAAGGAAGAAGATGCCCGGAAAATGAAAGCTGATGGCCTTCCGACAGACAAAATAATCACCTATACCGGCCTTTCCCCCGAAGAAATCAATAAGCTTTAGCTCTGCAAGCAGGAGAAAGGGATTATTAAGGAAGAAATCGTCCGGAGTTTTAAAGCACAAGGGGTTTCCCTGTTATAATTTCTACCCCGGTGTGTTTTTCTACGACTTTTTTGCAAAAAATTCTGCAAAAAATTCTGCAAAAAATTCTGGACAATTAATTATTAATGTGGTAATATTTAGGTGTGTACTTAAAGGTCTCTGTCTTTATTCCTTTTAAATGCATAAAAAGGAGAGATTGTATGAAAAGACTACTTGACAAGAAGCGGT
>BNVE01000042.1 GCA_025997875.1 Spirochaetia bacterium | reverse complement strand
GATAGCCTTCCAGTTCCATACCATCCTGGATTATTGCGACACCGACTATCAAAAAGCCCGCTCATCCTGTTCCACCCGGGTAGCTTTTTTTGAAGCCATGCGATTTTGCCTGCGTTTCGCTTACCACGATTCATGGTCTGCTTTCCTCGTCTTTCTCTATACCGATGGCGGTCTTGCCGATTCAGGCTAAATTTAGAATTGCTGGCCCCGGGACGGAAATACTGGACTTTATATGGTAATTAGAATATATTTTTTATAGAACAATGTTTGCTATTCCTGTAGGAGGCTATTATGAGGGGAAAGAGTATACGTACCGGGGCGGCAGCGACCCTCGCGGCAGTTTTTTTGCTTTTTATTGGGGTCCCGGGGGCCTTTGCCCTTGATGTGGGCGGTACGGCGCCCCAGACCGACAACGGTGTACTAAATGATGTAATCAATACGGCCTGGGCCGAGGCAATGAGACAGATTGGGCAAGAGGTGAAGGGCATAAATGGCGTCCCGGAAAAGTTTATACGATCCTGGGGGGATGCATCGATATTTTCCAGCCACGGGGCTACCCAGCGGGGTTATGGGGTGGGCAAGTACTTCACCTTTACCATTGGACCCATGGTGGGCCTCAGGCTGGGATCGGGCATTGACGGGGTGGAAGACTATATTAGTAATATTGACAAAAAGCTGAACAAAGAAGGGGATATTACCTTGGGCGCCAATGTCCAGGCAATAACCGGGCAGCTTAACGTTAATATGTCCCGCTGGCTTTTGGATGGCCTGGACCTGGGGTTCAAGTTTGGTATGTTCAAACTGAACATAGAAAATATTGAGTTTAACAACTGGTCCGTTGGGTTTCTGGGCAACTATCAGATCATAAAGGAAAAAAACCTTGCCCCTCACCTGTTTAAATGGCGGGGCCTTAAACTGGGCACCGGGGTGATTTATCAGGACACCAGGATGGGTTTTTCCATGAAATTGGACCCTATCACTCAGCCCTTACCCATTCCCGGTATCGGGTCTGTCGGCAACATGAAAATTGATCCGAAAGTCGCCTTTAATATGACCACAGAGACCATTACCATACCTCTGGAAGCGACCACCGCTGTCCACCTGCTTTCGTTCCTGAATTTAACCCTTGGGGTGGGTGCGGATATCGGCTTTGGGAAAAACGATATGAAGCTCGGGGTCGAAGGGGATGTCCGGCTGGAACCCACCACACCCATCTTTGTGGAAACAACACCGGGCAGCCTTACCGTATCCGCGGGCGGGGCCTTTAATCCCACAGCTTTCAACCCCAAGGTCATGACCGGCATAGGGCTAAACATAGGGCCGGTTATTCTTGACGTACCGGTTACCCTCTACTTCCCGGGCTTCTCGGATGGAATTGGGGTTAATGCGGGGGTTACCTTCGGGCTTTCGTTCTAACGCAGGAAGAGCAACTTATCCCGCATATACGGGCGGGGATGCGGGTTCTTCCCGATGCTCACCACTTGTAGAATCCGCTGTAGCAGCCCCGAGTACGGGTCTGCTACAGCGAGGAATTCAAAATTGGTTCGCGTCGGGGATGCCATGTACCCCTGCCTGCCTATTTTACAACTACAATATAGGAAGCGCGATGTGGAGGGCGTTACCTAGAACCTCTGTCTGTAATGGCTACCCGATGGCGGCCAGGACTTTGGCGCTTACTTTGTCCAGGGTGGCAGTATCCTGGGGGGACAGGGAAAGGCCCACGGCGTTGATGTTTTCCATGAGGTGCTTTTCGCTCTGGGTCCCCACCAGGGCGGAACTGAGGCCCGGTTTGGAAAAAAGCCAGGCGATGGCCAGCTGCGAAAGGGGAATATTACTGCGGTCGGCGATCTCCTTCATGGCGTCAAGCAGTTCCTTTTCTTTTTCCAGATGATCCGGAAGAAAGAGCCGCCGGAGGGCGCGGAAATCACTTTCCTTTATTTTAGTTCCCCCAAAATGAAAGATCCCGGTCAGGATGCCCTTGGCAATGGAAGAATAACTCAGCACGCTGATGGATTCATTTTTGCAGAAGGGCAAAATTTCCGCTTCGATATCCCGCTGCAAAAGGCTGTACTCGTTCTGTATCGCCTCGATCCGGCCAAAGCTCAGGGCATCCTTTATCTGGGAGAGTGAAAAGTTGGACACCCCGATATGCCGGATAAGCCCTTCCTTCTGAACCTTCAGCAACTCACCCATGGTCTCTTCCAGGGGAATATCCTTATTGGGCCAGTGGATGTAGTAGAGATCAACATAATCCATCCGAAGCCGTTTTAGGCTGTTAGTAATGGAACTGCGGACATCCGGGGCCCGCAGATTTTTGGGCGCCACCTTGGTTGCCACAAAGACCTCGTTCCGTTTGCCCTGCAGGGCCTTGCCCAGGACCTCCTCGGAATGGCCGTCCCCATAGCCTTCGGCGGTATCAAAACTGTTGATGCCCTTATCCAAAGCCCGGTATATTGCCTGTGTATTAATTTCATCACTGGTATGTTCCCACTGGGTCCCGCCCATTTCCCAACAGCCAAAGCTGATCCGCGAAATCTTACTGTCCGTCCTGCCAAATGTTGCGTATTCCAATTTAAGCCCCCCTGTAAATGATGCCCGATTTTCGCATTTTTGCACAGTTCTTGTACAGAGGAAGGAAAAGCGCTTCCTAACTAATGTGATATAGCGCTTCCCCATTTAGGCAGAGGCCCATGCCCCCTGCAACCGGAGTTTTTTACAGGCACACTTGGGATAAAACGGAGGGGGTGGACGGGAAAACCGTGACCCTCTTTAGAGGGGCATGGTTTTGTCGGCCAGGACCCCCGTTTATTGTTCTGTGTGCCTGTGAGACTACACGGTTGCAGGGGGCATGGGACTATGTCTATACTAAAACAATGTTTAACGATGTTATTATCATGGCCGGAGGTTCCGGGACGCGGCTTTGGCCGGCAAGCAATTCCCGGCGGCCCAAACAGTTCCTGCCCATTTCAACGGATAACCCGGATTACAGTTTTTTTTCCGCGGCGGTGGAACGGGCCCTGGCGGTTATTGAAGGTGAAGACGGCAGGGTGATCATCATCGCCGGGAAAAACCATATCCCCCGGGTCATCAAAGCCTGCGCCGGCTTCGGCGCCGGTGAACGGAAACATCTGGTGCTTATCCCCGAACCGTCTGCAAAAAACACCGCCCCCGCCATCGCCTGCGGGGTCATATACGCCGCCGGCGCCGGGGTGGCACGGAAGGTTCTGGTCCTCACCAGCGACCACATCATCCGGCCCCTGGAGCAGTTCAAGGCGGACGCCGCAGCGGCGGCGGCCCTTGCCGGGCAGGAACGGCTCACCGTTTTCGGCATCCCCCCAAAAAATCCCGATACGGGTTTTGGGTATATCGAAACCGGGGAAAAGCTCACCCAAGGGGCCGGGCCTGCGGCCTGGGCGGTCCGGTCCTTCCGGGAGAAGCCGGACAAGGAAACAGCGGAAAAATTCCTTGCCGCCGGAACCTTCTACTGGAATTCGGGGATGTTCGCCTTTTCCGCAGAATTCATGCTCGCCGAATTCCGCCGCCATGCCGCCGAAGTGATCGGTCCTTTTGAAAGGCTTATTGTTCCCGGTGAAGGCGCCTACCGCACGGAACAGAACTTAAGGATTCTGGAAAACTGGCCGGGCCTGGATGCGGCCTACGGTGAAACAAAGGCCATCTCCTTTGATTACGCCATAGCCGAAAAATGCGAAAACACCGCCATGGTCCGCGCAAATTTCAACTGGATCGATGTGGGGAACTGGGACGAATACGCCCGGCTCCTTTCAGCCCGGGGCGCCGCAGACACCGGCAGCGAAGTGTACCGTTCCGGTGCGGAGGACTGCTTTGTAGATTCGGACATCCCCGTGGCCCTTGCCGGGGTGGAGGGCCTGATTGTCACCGTCCGCTCCGGCAGGGACGGCAATCCCCCTTCGGTGCTGATCGTCAAAAAAGGGGAAACCCAGCGGCTGCGGGAAATCGTGGACAAAATCAAAGAAGCGGGAAGAACAGAATTACTGTGAGGTAAAATGCTATGGGTTAAATTTAGCATAAAAAATGGATATTGCAGCAACTACGTTGCCGAGCGTGCTTATACCAATTCCATCTTTATTTTCTTACCAACAATTGAGGCGGCCTTTTTTAAGGTAAATAATGTTACCGACTCATTATATGGGTCGAGTAATCTATCTACTGCCGCACGAGATGTTTCCAACTTTTTTGCTAATTCTGTTTTGGTCAAATTCTCATTCTTTATTGTTTCCTGAAGTTGAAATGCAATAATCTTTTTTATTGAACCATTCTCAACCTCGTCCTTTATTCCTTCCTCTTCCAAAAAATCATCGAAAGTGCTTCCTATGTGCTTATTCATTTTCTACCCCTTCTGCATGTATATTATTACGTCTTGATTTTGCCAAATCTAAATCTTGTTTAGGCGTCTTTTGTGTTTTCTTGATAATGCAATGTAGCAAAACCATATAATTTTGCCAAATAGTAAAAAATACCCTGCATTTGCCTGTTTCCAGACTTGTTCTCACTTCCCATAAATCCTTATCAAGTTTTCTCACAAGCGGTATACCAACCGGCCAGGTATTCTCAACCGTTTTTATATCTTCGCCGATTATTTTCTTATGCTCTTTTGCCAAATCCTTTAACCATTCCCGTACCGGTTCTTTCCCATTAGAGGACTTATAAAATCTAACGATTATTCGTTTTTCCGCCTTCATTATAGAATAATGTATCATATTTGGTACAATAAGTCAAGTGGAAAAAAAGAAGGGCAGGCCGGGGGACCTTGCGGGGGGCAGACTTCCCCCTTCCAATATGCTATATTTCTTTATGTATCGTTATTTTATTTAAAGGGAGCTTAAACATGGTTATTTTAACGCTGAACTGCGGGTCCTCATCCGCCAAATATCAGGTTTACGACTGGGACGCCAGGGACATTCTGGCGGTGGGAATTGTGGAAAAGGTCACCGTCGGGGGGTCCTTTATCAATCATAAGGTGAAGGGTAAGGAAGAGATCACCATTGAGCACGACTGTCCCACCCATACGGACGCGGTGGACCTTATTATCAAGACCCTGACCAGCAAGGAGCATGGGGTTATTACCGACATGGGGGTGATTAAGGCCGTGGGGCACCGGGTGGTTCACGGGGGGGACAAGTTCACCAAGTCGGTCATTGTGGATGATAATGTGATGAAAACCCTGGACGAGGTCAAGGACCTGGGGCCCCTGCACAACCCCGCCAACATCATGGGGATTGAGGCAGCCAAGAAGGTGCTGCCCAATGTGCCCCACTGCGCCATTATGGACACCGCCTGGCACCAGACCATGCCCCCTGAGTCTTTCCTCTACGCCGTGCCCTACGAGTGGTACGAGAAGTACGGGGTCCGCCGTTACGGCTTCCACGGGACCAGCTTCCTCTACACCGCCAAACGGGCGGCGGTACTTTTGGGGAAGGACCCCTACAAGACGAATCTGATCATCTGCCACTTGGGGAACGGGGCTTCGGTCAATGCGGTGAAGGACGGGAAGTCCTTTGATACATCCATGGGCATTACCCCCCTTGAGGGGCTTATCATGGGGACCCGGGCCGGGGACGCGGACCTGGCCATGCCCTTCTACGTGATGCGGAAAACCGGCATGAGCGCCGCCGAAATGGAAAGCGCTTTGAACAAGAAGTCCGGGCTTTTGGGGATCACCGGAAAGTACACCGACCGCCGGGATATTCAGAAGGCGACCCTGGCCGGGGATGACCGGGCGCGGCTGGCCCAGGACATGGAAGCCCACCGGGTGAAGAAGTACATCGGGGGCTATCAGGCGGCTCTTGGGCGGGTGGACGCTTTGATCTTTACCGCCGGGGTTGGGGAATTTGCCTTCTTTATGCGGAAGAAGATACTGGACGGGCTTGAGGGTATCGGTGTTGTGTACGATCCGGCGAAGAACGATCTGGCCCATACCCGGAACACCGAGACGATCATCTCCAAACCGGAGTCAAAGATTCCGATCTACATTATCCCCACCGATGAGGAACTGGTGATGACCGAGGACGCCTACGCCCTGATGGCGGGGACCTACGATGTGCACACCAAATTCACCTACTCCTTCCAGAGCAAGGACTACGTGAACAAGGGCCGGGCCGAGGGGCTTAAGGAAGAGCTGGTGAAGAACCCGGAGCTTAAGTCGATTATTGCGACCCCTAAATAACGAATAGTTAGTAAGAGTAAATAATGGCTGAAAAAGAGATTGAGCTTCTGTGTATCGGCAACGCCATAGTTGATGTTTTTGCACGGGGAGATGAGGCCCTGGCCTTGCGTTACGGCATCATCGATCCGGTGCAGCATATTGAATACGAAAGCTTAAGGGAACTGATAGCGGCCCTGCCGAAGAGCCGCGCCCTGTCCGGGGGCGGCGCCGCTAACGCAGCCAAGATAGCGGGCTTCCTGGGGGTGGATACCTGCTTTATCGGCGCAGTGGGGGCGGACAGTAATACTGCGGACAGCAGTTGTCCTTCGGACAGCGGCCATCCTTCGGATAGCGGCCATCCTTCGGATGGCTTGGGCAGGTTGTTTGAAGAAGACCTTGCTTCCGCCGGGGTGCAGACCTGCCTGTTCAGGCGGCAGCTCCCCACGGGGATCTGCCTGATGCTTGAGCTTCCCAAGGGCCCAACCCGTATCGCCGCGGCCCCCTCGGCGGCGCTGGAACTTACTGCGGAGGATATTGACGAGGCTGCTATCCGGAAAGCCAAGGTAGTGATTCTGGACGGCTTTATGATGGACCGGCAGGACCTGGTGCGCCGTATTTTGGATCTGGCAAACCGGAACGGGACTGCGGTTGCCCTGGATGTCAGCTCCGCCCATCTTGCGGGAACCAGGGCCCTTGAACTGGCTACCTACTCAAGGCTCTACCCCCTTATCTTATTCATGAACGAGGCCGAAGCAAGGGCCTTTTATCAGGTTATCAGCAAGCAGGACAGCCTGAATCCTGCTGTGGATAAAGATGATGATCCTGAAATTCTGAACGAGGAAATGTACGGCTTTTTTAAGGGCTTTACCGCCAACGAACTTTTCCCCATTGTTGCGGTAAAGCTGGGCAAGCGGGGAGCGGTGGTCTTTGCGGGGGGCGCCATCCACAAGGAAGAAACCCGGCCCATCATACCCGTTGACACCACCGGCGCGGGGGACGCATTCTGCGGTGCATTCCTTTCCGCCTGGGTCCGCAGCAAATCCCTCTCCGAATGCGCAAGCCTGGGCAACAAGGTTGCCCGGGAAGTGCTGCACGTAAAGGGCACCGGGATAAACGGAAAAAAACTTAGGGGCTTCGCAAAGCTGCTGCGAAGGTAAGCGCCCTTACTCCACGGCCAGCATGTTCCTGAAAATACTTTTTTGCTGCGGGGAATCATCGATAATGACCGCGTTAACGGTTTCCTGATAAAATTTGATTGCGGTCTCCGCGGCCCAGCCGATGATCGCATAGGCGTATCCGCTTTCCTTCATTGAAAACAGCGATTTTTTCAGGAGCGCCTTTCCTATGCCCTGTTTTCGCTGATCTTCCCGTACCCCCGTGGGGCCGAAAAATCCCTTTGCGGTCGCGTCATAACAGGCAAAGCCGATCACTTCCTTATTCTTTACCGCGATATAACATGAGGGCGGATTGTTGAACAGGGCGTACTCACATTCGTGGACCCAGCCGCTGTGGCCGGGAAGACCGATCCGTATAAAATCCAGAATCCGGTCCCGGTCACCTATAAACGCTTTTTTTATGATGATGCCCTTGCTGCGCAGGGCATCGGTATAATCATCCTTCTCGTCCAGGACATACAGCTTTACCAGCATGTCAGACATAGGTTCCTCCTATAACAAGACCGATGCGGCGATCTTCTTCCCCTCCGCCTCGCCAACCAGTTTGCCAATAACCGCGATGGCAAAGGCCGCTGCGGTTCCCGCGCCCCGGCTGGTAATAATACTGCCGCCGGCGCTGTCTGAGTCGATCACCACCTTATCATCCGACCACCGGGCCCCGCTCACCTTTTCTTCCATACCGGGGTAACAGGTAAAACGCCTTCCCGCAAGTATCCCCAGGGGCGCAAGAACCACCGCCGGGGAAGCGCAGATAGCGGCTACGATTTTGCCCGCGGCGGCAGCCATCTCTTTTAAAAGCGCCCCCGTCTCTGTACTGGCCGCCAAGTTCGCCGCGCCGGGCATGCCCCCGGGGATCAGCACCGCATCCCAGGCAGAAGCCGCCGCTTTTCCCGCCTTTAGCAGATCCGGGAGAACCGCATCCGCGGTGACCGGTATGCCATGGGAACCGGTAACGATCCTGCTTGCGCCAACAGCGGCGGTGGTCACCTCAAGCCCTGCCCGGCGGAGGTAATCGATGGGGGTAATGGCTTCCACTTCTTCAAAACCTTCGGCCAGAAGGACAATAACTTTCTTCGGCATAAAACGCTCCTTTGGTTAATAATACCGAAAGAGTATAGCATGAACGGAGGCACTCGACTAATCCCCCAAACCTTGTTATACTACCCAAAATCGAAATTCAAGCGAGGAAGACATGATTCGAGGCGGCGATATAGTGAAGGGGAGCTGTTTGCTCCAGAAAGGGCAGCCCTATCTGGTGGTTGACCGGGAATTCCATAACCCCGGGAAGGGAACCGCCGTTGCCCGGATAAAGATGAAGAGTATCAAGGACGGCGCGGTGCTGAGCCTGACCATCCCCACCCAGCAGGAAATTGAGGATGCCACGGTGGATGTCCATACCTGCCAGTATCAGTTTGCAGATGCGGATAACTACCATTTTATGAATAACGAGTCCTATGAACAGTACGAAGTGCCTATTTCCGGTATGGAAGACAAGAAGCTCTACCTTAAGGACGGCGATTCCTACGAGCTGACCATCTGGGAAGAAAAGGTGATCGATATCAAGATTCCCTACAAGGTGATTTTTACCGTGGCGGAAAGCGAAAACTATGTAAAGGGCGACACGGTTTCCGGCGCCACCAAGCCCATCACCACCGAAACGGGTCTTACCGTGCGGGTGCCCCTCTTTATCAAACAGGGTGAAAAGATACTGGTCAACACCGAAACCAACGAATACGTGGAGCGCGTTAATAGCTAATATAGTTGAATCCTACATATCCAAAGAAGTTCCTTTCAGATTTCGCGGGATAGATTTTAACTTTGCCCTTTCCCAGGGGCTTTTCAGTTCAAATGATATTGATACGGGAACCCGGCTGCTCCTGCGGGTTTTGTCACAAACCTGGGACGGGGATATGGCAGACCTTCCGGCGCAGCTCCCCCCGGAGGGCTCTCCCCTGCCCCGCTCGATCCTGGATGCGGGCTGCGGCGTTGGGGTCATCGGAATCTGCGCGGCCCGGGCCCTGATGGAACTTTACGCGAAATTTCCGGCGAAGCCCCCCGCAGTATGCGCAGGCGTTTCCGCAGAACACCCGCCGCCTTTTTTTGTCCGCGCCCAGGACCGGGATGAACTGGCCCGGCTTTTTACCCAATACAACGCCGAAAAAAATTCCCCGCCCTCAATACCCTTCGCGCCGATTCCCTTGGAAGCCCATACGGAACCGCTGCTTGCCTTTCCTGCGGATCGCCGCTGGGACCTGATCCTGACCAATATCCCTGCCAAGGCGGGGGAGAGCGTGCTGGAAGATTTTGTCCGCCGTTCCATGGCGGCGCTGAATCCCGGCGGCCGGGTGATCATGGTGGCGGTAAATCCCCTCATCAATTTTTTCCGCACGCTGATAAATCAAAACGGCGTTCTTGTCCGGGAAGAAGCCGGCAGGGAACATACGGTTTTTGTGTACCGGCGGGAGGAACAAGCGCTTCCCCCGCAGGCCGGCGATAGGGAACATACCGGGCCGGCGGCCGGCGGGCCGGTCATTGCGGGGGAACACTTTGTCCGGGACAATCCCTTTTACCTGCGGAGCAGCGGCGATTACGAGATGGAAGGAACCGGCTACCATATCAACGCGGTTCACGGGGCCGCCGAATTCGACCGGCCCGCTTTCGCTGCTGCCGCTGCGGCAAAACTGGTAAGCCGCTTAGGGCTGGAAAAAATATACCCTCCCCTGAATGACACCCAGGCGGGAGTTGGAGGGGCGATCCTGATCCACGAAAGCGGACAGGGCCACTTCCCCGCCTGGCTCCTGCGGTACGGCGCAAGGGGAATGGATGGCGGCGCGGAAAAGGGCCCGGATTTTTTTCAGCCGAAGCGGCTGGTCCTGACGGGCAGAAATATCCTGGCGCTGGAAGCGGCCCGGCATAACACCAGGGCGGCCCTGGCTGCCACGGTTCCGGATGCCGCGGCAGCGGCGTTGTCGATTCAGGCGATTCCCCAAACTGAACTGCCAACAGAACCGGGGGTATATGGCCTTATCGTTGCTTTTCCCGAATGGGTTCCCCGGACCGACCGAACCGATGCGTTTTGGGAAGGACTCGACCGTCTGCTCCTTCCGGGGGGAACCGCCCTGATCGCCCTCCCCTCTTGGGAGGCGGAAAAATTTGACCGGAAAAAAACAGCCAGCGGACCTAATGGTCCGCACTTTACCCGCCTGGGGGACATCAAACGGCAGGGCTTCCGGGCGCTTGCGTACCGAAAAAACCAGGACGCTAAAAATTAGTATTGGTATAACCGCCAAGTCGAAGAAGTCGAAGAAGAAGAGGAAAGGGTATGGGGTCCGATCTTACTTCTTTTACTTCTTCGACTTTGCGGTAATAAAAATTTGTGGGGCAAGTTTAGTCTATGATCCGGACGCCCTCCGGGCAGCCTGCAAAAACTGATTCATCAAATCCGTATATTCCATGTTGATAATAATACCCATGATCACCCGCTGGAGGGGAAATTTCCTCAGGGTCTTGCAGGAAGTGGTATACCGGACATAGGTGTGCTCCGCCCCGTCAAGGTGAATGTTTTCAAAATACCAGACCCCCCAGGCGTCCTTTACCGAACCGTCATCGGAAACATGGGAAAAATCAAGCAGATACTTGTCCTGGGTATTTACCTGCTCCACCGCCAAAAGGGTATAGTCCGTATCAAAGGAAAAATTTTTGAACCCCACCCTGATATGCCAATCCTGATAGACTCCTTCGCTCGCCCGGTTCACTTTGATGCTGGTAAGCCTTTTGAAAATCCGGGGGTACTGCTCATAATCGGTCACCACCCGGCGAAGTACATCCTGGGGAATATCGGTACATACCTGGATATCCGCCAGCATCCCTATCCACCGGGTATGGGCGTCCCCCACTTCGCTTGAAACTTCCGTCTTTATTATCGCCGGCTTGTTGAGTATCTTTGCAAAATCCGTGTCCGGCGGAATGCGCGCCGCAATCAATTCCCCCTGCGCTTCTTCTCCCCTGATGAGAACAGGAGACCACAGCAAAAGAAGGGGAATGAATCCTATGTACATTAATCTGCCCAAATTCATGATATTAGAAGATACTGAATTTCAAAATGAAGTTCAATGATTTTTTCCATGGTAATATACCCCCGCCAAATATTTAAGATATAATCTTTTCATCATGACAGAGAAAACCAGAATTGACGTACCCTTCCGCCCGGTGTTCCCCAGCCCGGCGGGGCTCATCGTATCGGCGGATGAAAACAAAAAGCCCAATATCATGACCGCCGGGGAGGTGTTCAATATCGGGCTCAAGAACCCCTGCATCATCGGCATTGCTTTACGAAAGGCCACCTACACCCACGGCCTTATCAGCCGGACACGGGAATTTACGGTGAACCTTCCCTCCCGGGCCATTCTGGAAAAGATGGACCTTGTGGGCACCGTGAGCGGCAGGGACGGCAGGGACAAATTTGCCGAAGCCGGCCTTACCCCCATCCCCTCGGTCACGGTCATTCCCCCAATCATCGAAGAATGCCCGGTAAACCTGGAATGCAAATGTCTTTCGATCACCGAGGTGGGGGATCACGACCTCTTCCTGGGGGAAGTGCTGTACATGCGCGCCGACGCAGACAAGGTTGGCGAGCGGCAGCGGCTCCTGATCGACAAGATGGACAGCTTCCTCTACGCCGAATGGGAATATTACGAAATCGGCAAAAAGCTGGGGAACTTCGGCTTTAGCCGGGGGAAAGACGGGCGGCTGCGGTAGCGCCCATCCACAGACACGGGGGAAGGGCATCCTAATCTTCCCCCTCCAATCCCCTCACATACTCTGCGATAACCTTCCGAAGGGTTTCCTTTACTGTCCGTTCAACCGCCACGCTCGTCTGTTGTTCAATATCCGCCAAAACCGCTTCGTGGAGCTTCCTGAGGGTTCCCGCCGGGGACGGGGGCATTGAAAACAGCTCCGGGGGGTCGATTTCCAGAGCTGCAGCAAGCCGTTCCAGCATTTCCGGGGAGGGAAACTTCTTTTCCAGCTCGATCATCGCCACATATTGGGTAGACGTATTCGCCTTTTCCGCTAATTTTGCCTGGGATATACCGAGGATACGCCGTTTTTTCTTCAAATTAAGAGCCAATATCGCTCTAAGTCTCGTCATACCTTATAAACCTGATTGCCTTGAAGGAAATCATAATGTTATAGAAATGATTGACTATTGCCTATTTGATGATTAATATAAGAATATTATGATGTTCTTATAGATGATTACTTAAAATGCTTTTAAGGAGAAAATAAAATGGAAAATCAAAAAGACAAATCAACAAAGAAGGGGACAAAACTCAGCCTGTCAGTAATGGTTATGACGGGTGTCGTGGTTGCGTCATCGCTGTTAATGGGCGCATGCCCAAGCCCAACTGGCGGCGGTGGCGGCAACGGTAACCCTGGTATTCCTGGTGAACCAGGGGGACATGAACACCAATGGGGCGCCACGGTAACTAATACCAGTTGGAAGTTTTTCACAGATACAGCTGCCACAGCGGATGCCGCGGGTACAGGTCACAAGATTGGCACAGAAACAAAAACACGAACATGTGCAACCGATGGTACAATTGAAACCATAGAAGTGCGAACGTATGTGCCACTTACGCCAGCAGTTCCAGGGGATACTATCATTGACCCAGCAACGGGTCAGCAAACCATTATCGCTCCACAGGATGAAAAGCCCGCCCAAAATACAGATTTGCGGTTGCCTGTTACAATTGACAAGAACCGTGTATTGCATGAAGATGGCAGTACAACTGTTTTGGATCCAAGTAAGGAAACTGGTGGTGGTACCACGGAAACCTCTTTGCCCAGTACGGCGATTACAAATTTCCCAACAAGTACAAATAATATAAGTATGATTAACGTAGTAATGGGTGTTAATACCCATGGCAATATTCATGGTGCAACCGAAGGCGATGCAATGGCAAAGATAGTGATTTATGATGCATTACCCCTGTTGTCGAAGCAGGCAAAGGCATTGGAGGACTTCTTTGCACACTCCACGGGTGCAACCCCTGAATTACAGGCAACGCTTAATGAGTTAAGGGATGCAGAGGCGAAAATAAGGGCGGGTAAAAACGGTGGCACAGGTGATGTGACAATTACAACATTCCTGGACGGCATGGATTCATTGATAAACACATTGGAAACAAAGATAAAGGCCTCCAACGGGGGAAGCCTCACGGACGCGTATGACGCATATAAGAAGGGTCAATATTTGACCAACCGTGACTGGGCAACGGAAGCGGACGCGGGCACAACACATGCAGCACTTGATGTGGCAGTAACTGCATTTAAGACCGCACGCGATAAGATTGCGACCCCAAGCAGTGCCGCGTATGCTGCCCGAACTACAAACATACCGATAGGGGATTATCCTGGGGTACAGGCGCAATTTGGAGTAATGGCAACCACCATGAGGACGCAAATCCTTACGGCGTTGGGGCTGACGGGATTGTCGGGCGAACAACAGGACCGTGCCAATGCAATGGCGGATGCGTTGATCATTCAATTGCAGGATACGGAGGAATTGCGTGCGTTCAAGGCAGACGTAACGGCAGAGGCAGGGATCACCACCAACGACGTATTAAATTATAATGGTGCAACCTCCTCTATGGCTACCCAGCCGTCGTATCCAGTCGCACAGGCTGGTCAGCAGTCCAGTGACGTAAGGTTGGCCAGTGTAAATGCGGAATTTCCGCCAGATGGGATAAAGGGTGCATACGGTCGCGGATACACGGGTAAGAAAGACGACAAAATGGCGTAAAAGGCAACGAACAACAAAAAATGTGTCGCAATGGCACATTTTTTTGTGTTAGAATACAGTTGTGGAGATTGTGGGCATTGTTTCAAATATTACGTTCCGCAGTGAGGACACGGGTTACACCGTCGTGCGATTAAACGACGGCATAATTGCCGTGGGCTCCATGCCGTTTGTGGCGGTGAGCGGGGACGGCAGGGACAACGGCTGCAGGCGATGCAAAGCATCGCACGGCTCTTGACTATTCGACACCCGCCGAGGCATTATGTGAAAAAGCGGCTTAACCCATAGCCAAGGCTTCAAAATAAGATGACCTAAATTTTTCAAGAAAAAATAATAGAGTTGTTCAATAACTTCAGTTATTGAACAATTTCTGCTGAAAAATACAAAATGCTCTGCATTTTGCGAGACTTGTGAGAGAACCAACCGGGTTCTCGAACAAGTCCAATACACATGGGGGAATAAGATGGCAAAGGTTAAGTTGGGAATTATCGGTATGGGTAATATGGGAACTACCCACATTAAATCAGTCATTGACGGCCTGGTACCGGAAATTGAACTGGCCGCGGTGGCGGACAGCTCCCCCGCGAGACGGGAATGGGCGGCCGGATTTTTGCCCGCCGGTTTTCCGATTTATAACGACGGAAGCGAGCTGATCCGGAGCGGCAAGATCGAAGCCATATTGATAGCGGTCCCCCATTACCAGCACCCTCCCCTTGCTATCGAAGGCTTTAAGGCAGGGCTTCACGTGATGTGCGAGAAACCCGCAGGGGTATATACCAAGCAGGTCCGGGAAATGAACAAGATTGCCCGGGAGAGCGGCAAGGTCTTTGCCATGATGTTTAACCAGCGGACCAACAGCTGGTACCGGAAAATGCACGATCTGGTACAGGGCGGGACACTTGGCAGCATCAGGCGGGTTACCTGGATCATCACCAACTGGTATCGTCCTCAGTTCTACTACGATTCCGGGGACTGGCGGGCCACCTGGGCCGGGGAAGGGGGCGGCGTATTACTCAATCAATGCCCCCATAACCTGGATCTTCTCCAGTGGATCACCGGGATGCCCAATTCTGTGCGGGCTTCCTGCCATAATGGAAAATGGCATAATATCGAAGTGGAGGATGATGTAACCGCCTATCTGGAATATCCCAATGGGGCTACCGGGGTCTTTATCACTACCACCGGGGAGGCCCCCGGAACCAACCGCCTGGAAGTTAGCCTTGATAAGGGAAAGATCATCAATGAAGATGGGAATACCCTGGTTCTTCATGAATTGGATGTTGATGAACGGGAATTCACCAGGAACGCCAGGGGCGCCTTCGACAAGCCCAATATAACGGTAAAAAAGGTGGAAACCGACGGCAGTAACGAGCAGCATAACGGAGTCTTAAAGGCCTTTGCCGGCAAGATACTCCACGGCACTCCCCTTGTCGCCGATGGCGCCGAGGGCATCAACGGCCTTACCCTTTCCAATGCCATGCACCTTTCCAGCTGGCTGGATAAAACCATCAAGATTCCCTTTGACGAGGATCTCTTCCTGGCAGAATTGGACAAGCGCCGACAGGCTTCAAAAATAAAAACCGGTCCCAGCGTGGTGTTTGAAACCGGAAAAAGCTACAACAGCGGAAAAATATAGAGGAGTAACAAATGAAAATAGGCGCCCAATTATATTCCGCCAGGGATTATACCAAAACCCCTGAGGATATCGAAGCTACCCTGCGCAGGACCAAAGCTTTAGGGTTTGACGTAATCCAGATATCAGGCTTCGGCCCCTGCGATACTGATCTTTTGGCAGGCTGGATTAAAGAACTGGACCTTGATGTATGTGTTACCCACACTCCCTGGCCCAGGCTCGCGAATCCGGAAGAACTGAAAAAGGTCATTGCGGAACACCGGAAATTGGGCTGCAGCCATATCGGCCTTGGTTCCCGTCCCGGTGATGTTTTTCCGAACAGCTATGAGGGGTATACCCGGTTTATCAAAAAAATCAATGAAATATGCAGCCAGCTCAGGGACGAGGGAATGACCTTCGGGTACCATAACCACGATTTTGAATTTCAGAAATGGAACGGCGTTCCGGCTATTGACCGCATAATTGAAGAATGCCCCCGGCTCTACTTTATCCTTGATACCTTCTGGGTTCAGGCCGGAGGCGGTAATCCAAATAATTACATCAAAAAACTCAACGGACGGATCAAGGTGATCCACTTCAAAGATTACCGCATTAAGGATCGTACCCGCCAATATGCGGAAATCGGAGAAGGCAATCTGGAATGGGACGAGATCATCCCCCTTTGCAAGGCCCAGAACATTCCTTATGCGGTCATTGAGCAGGATGCGGACTTCCTCGTTGATCCCTTTGAAAGTCTTGCCCTGAGCCGGCAATTCTTAGTGGAAAAATTTAACTTCTCTTAACCCTTAACCTGCCGGCACTTGTCCGCTTTCTCAACCTGGGATGCGGACACCGTGTACCCCTTCACGAATCTCCAAGGCTCGTAATATAATAACCATCATGGTTTATATCCCCCGTTCCGATTTGGAAAAACTTTGCGCGGATATCTTTATCGCCCTGGGGATTCCCCGGGAGGAGGCGTTTGATTCCGCCGGGATTCTTGTTGCCGCCGATGCCCGGGGTATCCGGAGCCACGGGGTTGCCCGGATAAAACGTTACGCCGACGGCATCAGGGCGAATTTAATAAAGGGCAACATAAAGCCCACCGTAGTGCGGGAAACACCGGTCTCCCTGGTGCTTGATGCGGAGGGGGCCATGGGTTTGAGCCTGAGTAAAAAATCGATGGAAAGGGTGATCGCCATGGCGAAGGAACACGGGGTCGGGTTCTGTGCTATCCGCAATTCAAACCACTTTGGTATAGCGGGGTATTATGCGGAGATGGCCGCCCGGCAGGACATGATAGGGATCGCCATGACCAATACCGCCGCCCTGGGGGTGCCCACATTCGCCCGGGAAGCCATGTTCGGCACCAACCCCATCGCCTTTGCCGCCCCCGGCCTGGAGGGGAATATGTTCAGCCTGGATATGGCTACCACCGCCGTCACCAGGGGCAAGATCGAAGTGATGGCCCGGGAGGGGAAAACCCTGCCCCCCGGCTGGGCAGTAGGAACCAAGGGCCTGAGCGCCGCCGATCCGGTCAAGCTGCTGGATGATATGCTCTTTCAGCGGGGCGGCGGGCTCCTTCCCCTTGGGGGAGCGGGGGAATCCCTCAGCGGCTACAAGGGTTACGGCCTTGCGGTAATGGTGGATATCCTTACGGCCGTCTGCTCCGGGGGCGTGTTTGGCGGTTCCGTGAAGGATTCAGGGATCACCTCCGCCCGGGTCTGCCACTTTTTTATGGCCCTGCGGATTGATCTCTTTCGGGACCCAACTGAATTTAAACAGGATATCAGCCGGATGCTTGATGAACTTACTGCCCTTAAGCCGGCGGAAGGGGCGGACCGGGTCTACTATGCGGGTCTTAAGGAACAGGAAGCGGAAGCGCGGAGCGAAAAAGAGGGGGTTCCCCTTACGGATGGGGTCTGGAAAACCCTCAAAGAGACCGCAGAAAGCTTGGGCCTTAAGCCCATTGACGTTCCGGTCCCTCACCTGTAATTATCCTCTTTCTTCTTTCTTCTCTTTTTGATATTATCATGGAACAAATCGCGTATAAGGGCGGTGGTACATGGTGAAGTATCCCTTTGAGACAATCGAACCCAAATGGCAAAAATATTGGGCAGAACACAAAACTTTTAAGGCAACAGAGGACCCATCGTTTCCCAAGGATAAGCGCCGCTATGTGCTGGACATGTTCCCCTACCCTTCCGCCCAGGGCCTCCATGTGGGACACCCGGAGGGCTACACCGCCACAGACATCTACTGCCGCTTTTTGCGGATGAAGGGCTGCAATGTGCTTCATCCCATGGGCTTTGACGCCTTTGGCCTTCCGGCGGAGAACTACGCCATCAAAATGGGGACCCATCCGGCGGTGACCACTGCGGCAAACATCGAACGGTTCCGCACCCAGATAAAATCCCTGGGCTTTTCCTACGACTGGGACCGGGAAGTGGACACCACCGACCCGGAGTACTTCAAATGGACCCAGTGGATTTTCCTCAAGCTCTACGAGAAGGGCCTGGCCTACGAGGCTGAAAGCCCCATCAACTGGTGCCCCTCCTGCAAGACCGGGCTTGCCAACGAAGAGGTCAAGGACGGGCTCTGCGAGCGCTGCGGGACCAAGGTTACCCGCAAGCGGATACGCCAGTGGATACTGAAGATCACCGCCTATGCGGAACGGCTCCTGGAAGACCTGGACGGCCTGGACTGGCCCGAACCGGTCAAGCTGATGCAGCGGAACTGGATCGGCCGTTCCGAGGGGGCCAATGTGGTGTTTAAAGTTGATAAATCAACTTTAAACACCTTGGCAGTTTCTCCACAGGAGAAACTGCATAACACCGAAGACCTTTTCATAGAAATTTACACCACCCGGCCGGACACCCTCTTTGGGGTCACCTATATGGTCCTGGCCCCGGAACATCCCCTGGTGGAAAAGCTCACCACCGCGGCGCAGAAATCCGCAGTGGACGCGTACCTGGATGGGGCGGCGAAAAAGAGCGACCTGGAACGGACAGACCTTGCCAAGGTCAAGACCGGGGTCTTTTCCGG
The DNA here is from genome assembly GCA_025997875.1 of Spirochaetia bacterium. Lineage (GTDB taxonomy): Bacteria > Spirochaetota > Spirochaetia > Treponematales > Breznakiellaceae > BNUT01. The sequence goes on along the minus strand of BNVE01000042.1, from coordinate 10,029 downwards.
CGCTTATGCGGTCAATCCGGTGAACAATGAAAAGATCCCCATCTGGATCGCCGACTATGTGCTCATATCTTATGGCACCGGGGCGATCATGGCGGTCCCCGCCCACGATGAGCGGGACTGGGAATTCGCCAAGGCCTTTAATCTGCCGATCCGGCTGGTGGTCTCCGGCGAAAAACCTGCGCCCGGTAAGGACTATTCCGCAGAGCCCGCCCAATGCACGGTCGCCGACGGCTGGGCGGTGAACTCCGCTCAGTTCAACGGCCTCCCCACTTCCGAAACCAAACAGAAGGTGACTGCCTGGGTTGAAGCGCAGGGCTTTGGCAAAAAGGCGGTCAACTACAAACTGCGGGACTGGATATTCAGCCGGCAGCGTTACTGGGGGGAACCCATCCCGGTGGTCCACTGTGACCATTGCGAAGCTGAACATGGTTCAGTAATTGTACCCTTAAGCGAAAAGGACCTGCCCCTGCGGCTCCCGGAAGTGCAGTCATACGCGCCCACCGGTACCGGGGAATCCCCCCTGGCGGGGATCACCGAATGGGTGAACACCACCTGCCCCAAATGCGGGAAGCCGGCGCGGCGGGAAACCAACACCATGCCCCAATGGGCCGGGTCCTGCTGGTACTACCTCCGCTACCTGGACCCCCGCAACAGCCTTGCTTTTGCGGCAAAAAAAAACATCGAATACTGGGCCCCGGTGGACCTCTACGTGGGCGGGGTTGAACATGCGGTGCTCCACCTTCTCTACAGCCGCTTCTGGCACAAGGTCCTCTACGACTTCGGCCTGGTGAACACAAAAGAACCTTTCCAGCGCCTGGTGAACCAAGGGATGATCCTGGGAGAGGATAACCAGAAGATGAGCAAGAGCCGGGGGAACGTGATCAACCCCGACGACATTGTAAAAGAATACGGCGCCGACTCCATGCGGGTCTACGAAATGTTCATGGGCCCCCTGGAAGTAAGCAAGCCCTGGATCACCGCGGGGCTCGTCGGGGTAAGCCGCTTCCTGGAACGGCTCTGGGCTATTGGTGAAAAGTGCCATTCGGCAGGGCCGGATGGCACAACCATACCCAACTATGACGACCTTGTCCGACTGATGCACAAAACCATCAAGAAGGTGAGCGATGATACGGAGAGCCTTAACTTCAACACCGCCATCAGCCAGATGATGATCTACTCCAACGAGCTGGCCAAATTGCCGGAGGTCCCCCGCACGCTCTGGGAGCCCCTGGTACAGATGCTGGCCCCCTATGCCCCCCATCTTGGTGAGGAACTCTGGCAAAAGCTGGGGCACACAGAATCGGTGTCAAAAAGCAGCTGGCCCCTTTACGAAGAAAAACTTACCGCCTCAAGTGAATCTACAATAGTGGCCCAGGTGAACGGCAAAATCCGCGACAAGTTCACCGTCCCTGTGGGGACAGCCAGGGCGGAGCTTGAGAAGATCGCCCTTGCTTTACCGGGGGTGCTCAAGTGGACAGAGGGACAAACTATAGTAAAGGTAATCTCCGTGCCGGATAAACTGGTAAATATTGTGGTAAAGTAGGGGAGAAAGGGAGGGCTTATGATGAAAAAGTTTACAGCTATTGTTTTATTAACATTGCTTATTGCGGGGTTTATTAACGCCCAGTCCATTGACCGTTCCCGGTACGAAGGAACCACCCTCAGCGCTTATGAGCTTTGGCTTAATAAGGCGGGACAGGGGGATACAAAAAAATTCAAAGCATCTGTTTTATATTCCATGCGGTCCGAAACGATCATGTACTTTACGGATTTGGATGGGGGGAGCTTCAACAGTTTTGATGCAGGACCGGAGTGGCCCGATTTGCAGGAAGATCAACCGGTTGTCATTTATTTTACCGCCACCGGTGCACTAAACCGCATTATTGATGCTATTGACACTAATGCCGCGGTGTCGGGAAATGCCGCGGCCCAGTCCCGGTCAGCCCCAGGCGCCGCCGCCAACGCTAATCCGGCGCCGGACTCCCGGAACGCCGCTCCGGCGGCGGCAGCAAAGATCACGGGTAACATTCCCCAAAGCGGAAGCAGGAAGGCCTACCGGCTTCAGGTAGGGTCCTTTCTGATTTCAGCCAACGCCGTGCGGGCCTTTAATAAACTAAGGGATGCGGGGCTGGACCCGGCTTATGAAAGGTACAGTGATTATACCGGGGATTACATCAGGGTGGTGCTTCCGGGGGTAAGGGCGGATGATATACCCTCCCATGCTTTAAAAATCGGCGTTGCGGGTTTCCGGGATATTTGGTGCCGCGAAGAACGATAGCTTAAATCTATCCGCTCATTGCCGTTCTCCGTTCCCGCACCTCCAGCAAATTTTCCTGCAGGGCTGCTTCCGCTTCATCGGCAATGTAGTTTTTCAGTTTGTCCAGGCTTTTCTCAAACTGTTCGATGCGCCCCAGCAGCTCCCTGCGGTTTTCAAGAAACAGCTCGGTCCACATGGGGGCATTGAGCATGGCAATCCGGGTAAGGTCTTCAAAGCTGCCGCCGCCAAAACGGGTAATCCCGGTATCGCTTTCGCAGTCGATAAGGGCCGCCGCAATCACATGGCAGAGCTGGCTGGTAAAGGCGATCTTGCTGTCATGTTCCGCCGCAGTGGTTTCGATAATACGGCCAAATCCCATACGATAGATGAGAGCCTTAAGGCATTCCAGGTTTTCGCTTTTGTTCCGTTTAAGGGGGGTAAGAATATAATTTTTGCCCCGGAAGCTGACATGCTTTGCGTTCCCAAAACTGCCCTTCTCCGCTCCCGCCATGGGATGGCCGGGAATAAAATCCAGATCGGGACGCAAACCGGTTTCCACCGCCTCAACGATATTTCCCTTAATGCCGGCAATATCGGTAATGAGGGCAAGCGGCTTAAAGGCGGGCATCCAGGTATCCAGAAAACGCAGCAGCGTTGATGGATTAAGGCAGAGAAACACCAGATCACAGCGGGGCAGCATGTTTTCCGGTGAGGAAAAACCTTCGTCGATCACAGCTTCCGCAAGGGCCGCCTTTAATGTTTCCGCATCGGTGTCGCAGGCCAGGAGCCGGCCGCGCCCTGCGCCGTTGTTCAGACCGCCCTTTACCGGCCCGCCGGCCGCAGTATCACTGTTCCCGATAAGGGCGCCGCCCGCAGCGCCGCAGTTCCGCAGGGCCATTGCGACAGCGCCGCCCATGAGCCCCAGGCCGACGATGCCGATAACGCAATCTTCAATTGGTTTCATATTCTTTTCCCTTCGATGTCCGCATATTTTCTCAGGGTCGCCATAAGCGCCGCAAAGGCCTCCGGGGTGATGGACTGCTCGCCGTCGCAGAGGGCCTTTTCGGGGTTGTTGTGGACCTCAATGATAAGACCGTCCGCCCCGGCGGCAACCGCCGCCTTGGCCATGGCGCTCACCATCCAGCTGATACCCGTGGCGTGGCTGGGGTCCACGATCACCGGGAGGTGGCTCTGCTTTTTTAAGGCCGGGATGGCGGAAAGGTCCAGAACGTTCCGGGTATAGGTATCGAAGGAACGGATCCCCCGTTCGCAGAGGATGATCTTATCGTTGCCCCCGGCAAGGACGTATTCCGCCGCCATGAGCACCTCGGTTATCGTACAGGCGTAGCCCCGCTTAAGCAGGATCGGTTTATTGCAGCGGCCCAGTTCCTTAAGGAGGGTAAAGTTCTGCATGTTCCGGGCCCCTATCTGGATAATGTCCACCTCCGCAAAGGCTTCAAGATGGCTGATGTCCATAAGCTCTGTCACGATGGGCAGTCCCGTGGCCTTCTTCGCTTCCAGGAGGAGGTCCAGGCCCTCGGAGCCCAGGCCCTGGAAACTGTAGGGACTGGTCCGGGGTTTAAAGGCCCCGCCCCGCAGAAAAGCGGCCCCGGCTTTTTTCACCTCCCGGGCCACTTCAATGATCTGCTCCCTGGTTTCCACCGAACAGGGGCCGGCGATAGTCCCCAGACGCCCCGCCCCGATGCTCCGCATTTCCCCGTCCGGACCGGTAATATCGATCCGAGTGTCGTCGGGATGGAAAAGCCGGTTCGCCCGCTTGTAGGGCTCCTGCACCCGGATAACCTTTTCCACCAGGTGATGGGCCATCAGGGCCTCCGCGTCAATAGCCGTGGTGTCCCCCACCAGCCCCAATACGGTCTGGGTGATCCCCTGGGAAAAGTGAACCCTGACCCCCTGTTTTTCAAGCAGGCTGATAAATTCCTGCACCTCCGTTCCGGCTGTCCCCGGTTTCATCGCAATAATCATGAGGGGAACCTCCTGGCGGTGTTCGTCGGATGAATGTTCATTCTGCACTCCTTACAGTAAAATTTAGGGCATAAAAAAAGGGAGGCTCCCCGGCAATCATTGCCTTTGGAGTCTCCCTTGATTACAAGGCTGCGCCTTTATGGCTTAAACCATAAGCGGCGGCTCCGCAGGACGGGGGGACAGATAATAGTAATAATAAAAGTAATTACCGGTTAAAGAGGAGATGGTATCTGTCACACCAACCACGGAACTTTTCAATGCATGTTTCCTTTCATCAAGATACTAAAACAAAGCGCTTAAACCTGTCAAGGGCTTACTTCTTCAATTTTGTATTCCCGTTGAAGTTAAAGGGCATATTGAAATCCGTAAGGCCCGGTAAGCTGCCGGCTAAATTCAGATTCCCGCCGAGGGCGTAGGCGGTGTCGGTTCCCCGGGTGATGATTTCCGTAAGATCCCGAACCATGGAAAGGGCGCTCAGGGAAACAGTCAGGGGAATGGTGGTCTTCTTATTGGCGGCGATCACCGGGGCATTGAGAACCCGTCCCGATCCCCATTGGGAATTGTTCACCCGGAGATCGTAACTGAGATCCTTAACGTTCAGGGTAAAATTATTGTTGTTTTCAACTTCCCAATCAACTTCAAATTCCAGTTTTGAAAGGCTGATGTTCTTTACGCTGATCCCCTTAAAGGAAAGGGATGGCGCCTTGAGCAGGGGCAAATTACCGGGAATTTCGGTAAGTGATTTTTCATTCTCAAAGGCGGGAATGGGGAAAGCTGCGCTCAGGGCCAGGAGGCTGGGAACTTCACCGGAATTCCTTAAGGACTGAAAGGCCCGGTACAGATCCGCATACACCACCCGCAGCCGGATATTTACCGGGCTTACCGCGGCGGCGGCAAGGGGCCCCGCATGCTCCACAGAACTTTTGATAAGGGAATTATTATTAATCGTATAATCATAACTCAAATCGGGAAAGGGCAGCGGAAAATCGTTGGGATTTTCAATATTCACGGAACAGAGAATTTCCGCCCCGGTAAAGTCGAGCTTGTCTATCTTGAAAGAAGGGCTGCTGATCTTCGGCATCTGGAGCAGGGGTATGGTACCTGAATGTTCAAAATTCCAGACCTTGTCCCCAAGAACCGGCAGGGTAAATTTTGCCCCCAGGGCAATCCGGTATTCGGCGGTCCTGGTATCCTTCAATGATTTAAAGGTGTTATACAGACCCGCATAGGTAACGCTCAAGGGTACATCCACCACGGTGGTCCCCCGGGATTTTATGGTGTTGTCGTTTTTCACTATGCCGTGAATAAAAGAATTGGTATTCACAAAAAATTCCCAATCAACTTCCGGGAAGGGAATATCAAAACTATTGGGATTTTCCACATTCACCCGGCAGAGCAGTTCAACGCCGGTGAAAGTGATATTGGTAAGTTCCACCGAATGAACCGAGAGGGCCGGTTCCCGCACCATATCCCGCAGGCTCTGGCACGCGGAAAGGACCAGCGCGAAAGCCGCAATACACAGAACCCCAAGGACGGATAAAAGCGCCGATCTTTTTTTCATCTTATCTCCATGAATTATCGTTTAGGCCAGAGTTTTCCTTCGGATTGTTTCAAAGCCGCAGTAGGGAACCAGTGCCTTGGGCAGCTTTACGGTGCCATCTTTTTGCTGGAAATTTTCCAGCACCGCGATGATCCCCCGGGAAATGGCGATGGCGGTTCCGTTGAGCATGTGGACGAATTTGTTCTTGCCGTCATCGTCCTTGTACTTGATGTTGAGCCGCCGGGCCTGATAGTCGGTACAGTTTGAGGTGGAGGTAACCTCCCCCCACTCACCGTTATTCCTGCCCGGCATCCAGGCTTCCAGATCCCACTTGCGGTAAGCAGGAGCCCCCAGGTCGCCGGTGCAGGTGTCCACCACCCGGAAAGGAATTTCCAGGCCGGAGAAAATTTCTTCTTCAACGGAGCGGAGTTCCTCGTGGAATTTGCCGGATTCTTCCGGCAGGCAGTAGACGAACATTTCCAGTTTGGTGAACTGGTGGACCCGGTAGAGCCCCTTGGAGAACTGCCCGGCGGCCCCCGCTTCCCGGCGGAAACAGTGGGAAAGCCCCGCCATCCGCAGGGGGAGTTTTTCCTTTGCCAGGATCGTGTTGGAATAGTAGCCCCCCAGGGTGATCTCCGCGGTGCCCACCAGGCAGGAATCCTCTCCCTCCAGGGTGTACACATTGGACTCCGCCCCCCGGGGGTTAAAACCGATGCCCTCCAGGATTTCTTCCCGGGCCACATCGGGGGTGATAAAGGGGGTAAAGCCCTTCTTCTGCAAAATATCCAGGGCATAGCGGACCAGAGCCAGTTCCAGAAAGACCCCTTCGTTTTTAAGGTAATAGAACTTGGTCCCCGAAACTTTGGTTCCCGCATCAAAATCGATAATATCCAGATCCTGCCCCAACTTTACATGGTCCGCAGGCTCAAAATCAAATTTGGTGGGCTCCCCAACCCGTTTAACCTCAAGGTTATCCTTGTCCTCTTTTCCTAGGGGCGCATCGGGGTGGGCCATGTTGGGAATGCGCCGGCCTTCGGCATCCAGGTCCGCCTCAACCCTGGCAAGCTCCGCCTCGGCGGCGGCAATATCGTCCTTGAGCTTCTTCCCCTCTTCGATAAGCCTGGTCCGCACATCGTTCTCAAGCTTACCCTTCATGGACGCCGCGTTGGCGTTCCGCAGCTGCTGCAGGGACTGAATCCGGGTGGTCAGCTCGGTGCGTTGGTTAAAAAGGGCGACCACCGCATCGGCGTCGGCCTTCATGAACCGGTCGGCGATATTTTTCTTCACCGCCGGGAGGTTATCAACAATAAAACGGTAATCTAACATGATGATCCAGTGTAGCAAAGGGCGGGACTCCTGGCAAGGCGGGGGAAGAATTATATACTATTATGATACATACTAAATTTATACTTGACAATAATACCTTATAATTTTATACTTAAATTATGGAAGTGCTGAATTTGCTCAACCCCTATCGTCCCGGGGCAGGCCATACGCCGCCCTATCTGGCCGGCAGGGAGCAGGAAATCGGGAATTTCGTAAAATTGCTGGATCAGCAGATCATTATAAAAAACTGCATATTGACCGGATTACGGGGGGTCGGCAAAACCGTACTGCTGGATGAATTCAAGAATGTTGCCATAAATGAAGGGTGGCTTTGGACAAGCAATGAAATTTCCGAATCCGTCTCATTAACCGAGGAACGGCTCTGTTACCGTATCATGGCGGATCTCTCAATCGTTACCTCCGGTATAAGCATCAAAAAAATCAGGGAGGAACCTGTCGGATTCACCGGGAAAGAAACTGAAATAGATATCCCCTTAAACTTCAGGAACATCGAAGATCTGTTTGACGAAGCGGCAGGGCTTGAATCGGATAAACTAAAATACATCCTGGAATATGCCTGGGATCAGATTAAGCGGAACATGCCCCAGGTTAAGGGCCTGATCTTTGCCTACGATGAAGCCCAGTCTTTATACGATGATACAAAAAATAAAACCTTTGCGCTCACCATGCTGCTGGATGTGTTTCAATCCATTCAGAGAAAAAAAATCCCCTTCATGTTACTGCTCAGCGGATTGCCCACCATTCAATCCAGACTGGTGGAATCCCGGACCTATACCGAAAGGATGTTCACCATTCTGTTTCTACATAAATTATCCGACGATGCCAGCAGGCTTGCGATACTAAAACCCATAGAACGGGAAAATTGCCCCATTCAGTTTAATAAAGATTCCATTGATTTAATCACACACAAATCCGGGGGCTATCCCTACTTTATTCAATTTTTATGCAAAGAAACCTTTGATATTTTTTTGCAGCAGAATTCCGCCGGGCAGGAATTAACGGTTCCCATAGATTCAATTATGATAAAACTGGACGATGATTTCTTTGCCGGCAGATGGGGAATTTTAACCGACCGTCAGCGGGAGTTATTGTCGGTCATCGCCCATTTGGAAAGCTGCGAGGAAGAATTTACCGTGCAGGAAATAGTTACCGAATCGAAAAAGTACGAAATTACGGCCTTTAGCAACAGCCAGGTGAATCAGATGCTGTCGTCCCTCATCGTTACCGGGCTGATTTTTAAGAACCGCTTCGGCAAATATTCCTTTGCGGTGCCCCAGCTAAATGAATTTATCCTGCGGCAAAACATCGCCATCAGTAAACTTTGAGTTCCCCGGCAACAAAGGCCCGCGCTTCGGTTTCGCCCTTTGGCACAATGAGCAGCTCCCCGCCTTCCCCTATGCCCGCAAGAACGCCCCTCACCTCTTTGCCTGAATCGGCGGCCCCTTCAATAAAGCAGACCTGCTCGCCCCTCCGGTAGAGCCGTTCGGTCAGACGTTCCCGCCACGACACGGAACCGCCTTCTGCCGATTCCAACTCCGCATAAAGCCGGGGGAGAATTTTTTCCAGCAGGCTAAAACGGGATTCTGCGGACAATACGGTCCCCATCGCCAATGCAATGCTCCCGGCCTTGGCCCGCAGTTCAGCCGGAAATTCGGTCTGGGCCACATTCACGCCGATGCCGATGAAGATCTGCCTGCCGTCCCCTTCGGTAAGGATGCCGGCGATCTTCCTGTTATCTGCCATGATGTCGTTGGGCCACTTCACCTGCACCGTTCCGGTCAGGGGCGGGGCAAAGTCTTCGATGGCCCGGGCGATGGCGAGCCCGGTTTTGAGGGTGATTGCCGGGGGGATGGCTTCGATCTGTGGGTAGCGAAGGAGTATGGTGAAAAAGAGGTTCTTCTCCCGCTCGGCCTGCCAGGGGCGGCTGCGGAGGCGGCCCCGGCCCGCCTCCTGGAAATCGGCGCAGATCACCGTGCCGTGGGGGAACCCCTGTTCGGCAAGGCGCCGGGATTCATCCATGGTGCTGGAAACCGTGACCGCATGGCAGACCGGCGCGCCAAAGGGGTTGGAAAGGCTCAACTGTTGCATGAAATCAGCATACCAAATTACTTGTATCCCTTCGCCCCCCGTGTTAAAGTGAACCATGCGTTTAGTGTGCCTTGATCTTGAGGGGGTGCTGGTCCCCGAAATCTGGATCGCCTTTTCAGAGGCGACAGGAATCAGCGAACTGCGGCGGACCACCCGGGACGAACCGGATTATGACAAGCTCATGAAATTCCGGCTTGATCTTCTGGATAAAAACAAACTCAAGCTTCCCGATATTCAGAAGGTTATCGGCGGCCTGGACCCCCTGCCCGGGGCGGCAGAATTTACCCGCAAGCTCCGTGAACGGGCTCAGCTCATCATCCTCTCGGACACCTTCGAGGAATTCGCCCAGCCCCTGATGGCAAAACTCAGTTACCCCACCCTGTTCTGCAACAGCCTGGTCACCAACAGTGACGGGACCATCACAGGCTACCGGCTCCGCCAGCAGAATGGCAAGAAGCGCGCCGTAGAAGCTTTTGCTTCCATCAACATGGAGGTCTTTGCCGCAGGGGATTCCTTCAACGATCTGGGGATGATCCGGGAAGCCGCCGCAGGCAGCCTCTTCCGCGCGCCCCAAAAAATCCGTGACGACAACCCCGGCATCCCCTGCGTGGACACCTTTGATGAACTGCTGGGAAAAATAGATAATTTCTTAAACACATAGAAGAAAAAAGATCAACCACAGAGGACACAGAGTCAGGGCAAAAGCATTTACTATGAGAAACAAAAAAATCATATATAGCGAGTTGATTAGGAAAGAATAGTGTAAAAATATACCAATTATGGTTTAATTATACGGCGCATTTCGTGAATG
>BNVE01000041.1 GCA_025997875.1 Spirochaetia bacterium | reverse complement strand
TATCCTGCTGTCCCGGTTTCCGGCAGGGTGATAGAATCCAGCAGGGTAATTTCCGGCCTTCCCGCCGCCAGAGCCCACTGGTTTGCAAAGTCAAGGGCGTCCCTGAGGGAAGCAAAATCGACGCCCCGCCGCCGGCTTTAAGGCACTTATTCCCGGTAATGAAACCGGCCTGCATGGAAAACACGCCGCCATTTACAACCACTCCGCCGCCGGCCACGGCCTCATTCCCGGTGATGGAACCGCCGGTCATGACAAATTCGCCGCCATCCACATACACTCCGCCGCCAATGCCGCCGACGCTGCCATCCCCGACGCCGGGATTATTGTTATTTTGCAGGCTTACCGCGTTGCTGCTCATCCTGAGGGTTCCGTTTACGGTAATCAGGGGGGCCTGGGCAGTCACGCCGCTTCCCCTATTGCCGTCAAGGGTGAGGCTGTTGGCGCCCCTCAGTTCCAGGGACCAGCCGCTTGCCACGGTAAAGAGGCTGTCCGTGAACGCGCTTCTTCGGGTTATGGTCTTCCCCCCGCTATCGGCTATTAGTTTGATGTTTTTGCTGATGGTATATCCTGCTGTCCCGGTTTCCGGCAGGGTGATAGAATCCAGCAGGGTAATTTCCGGCCTTCCCGCCGCCAGAGCCCACTGGTTTGCAAAGTCAAGGGCGTCCCTGAGGGAAGCAAAATCGACGCCCCAGAGCCGCGCCTTTGCCAAAGCGGGGGCTACCGACGGGGGCAGCACTACCCCCGGGGGCGGCCCCGCCAGGTCCGCTTCCTCGCCCGGGTTTTCACCCGGGTCCGAGAGCCCCCCGTCCTTTTTCGCGGCAAGTTCGGCCTGCCGTTTAGCAAATTCTTCAAGGGAAAGGTTGAAATACTCACAGCCGCCGATAAGGCCCGCAGTAAGACCGCATAGAAGGACGAGAGGCAGTAACAGGCGGCTTATGGACACGGTCTTTTTCACTTTGAGAACGTCATTACGGGCCGTAAATCCCCCCCCCAACATCTATTTCCCAATCCTCGGAGGAATTAGATGGCCGTGTAACCTTGAACTTGGCATATTCAGTGGATACCGCCGAACCTGTCAGGACCTTTGTGCCCATAACATAGTCGGCATCGGCGAAGGTGATCCTGGCTGCGGGATTCTGAGTCAGGACACTGTTTACGATAATCGGGCTGCCGCTGTTATAAAAATAAACATCGTTATTGGCATCTATCAACGCCCCACCGGATATCGCAAAATCACTCAGGGCTGACAGGTATACCCCTCCGCCTTCGTAGGCTTTGTTGTTCCGAATTTCCCCTCCGTTCATGGTAAACGCCGCAGTAACCCCGGAGGTTGCTGCATATACCCCGCCGCCTTCCTTTGCGTTGAAATTGGCTGACAGGGTATTGCCGCCGATAAATCCCCCGTTCAGGGTGAAGGTACCCCCTGCGAGGTACACCTGTCCGCCCAGGCCGTAGTCACTGAAGTTGGCGGAAGTATTGGAACCGGGAAGCTTTGAGGCGATATTGCGGGCTATGGTTCCCGCGTTCATGACTATGCTGCCCCCCATGGCGGCGATACCCCCGCCCACGCTGTTCCCGCCCACGGCGCCGGATATGTTGTCCCTGATGGTTCCGCCTGAGATGTTGATTGTACCGCTGTTGATATAGACGGCGCCTCCGGTAACCGCATAGCCCGCGTTCCGGTTGTTCTGTAAAACCGCTCCGTAACCGATATCCAGCCTTCCGCCGCTTACATTAACCAGGGGCCCCTGGGCTGTCACGGTGTTCTTTTGGCCGTCGATGACAAGCTCTTCTCCGCCCCCTGAGGCTGCGGCGCCCAGGTAAAGGGCCGCATTGGTATTCACCTGAAAGAGACTGCCGGTAAAGCCGCTTTTCCGCTGTATGATCACGGAACCCGATTCAGCTTTGATCCTGATATATTTGTCAATGGTATACCCCGCCGTTTCGGTCCCTTCGGGCAGGACAATACTTTGTACCAGGATAATTTCATCAATGTTGCCTGTAGACCCCACAGGGGCGGCGTCCAGGGCCTCCTTGAGGGAGTTGTATTTCAGGATTCCCCGTTTTGCAACCGGCGTACTAGGAGGCGGTGGATTTACCGGCGGCAGCGGATCTACCGGCGGTGGTGGATCTACCGGTGGTAGTGGATCTACCGGCGGCGGTGTGACAGGCGGCCCCGGGGGCTCATCCGTCGGTGTTTCCGGCCCTCCGCCCGGGTTTGCGGCAAGTTTGGCCTGCCGTGCGGCAAATTCTTCAAGGGAAAGGTTAAAATTGTCACAGCCGCCGATAAGGCCCGCGATAATACCGCACAGAAGAAAGAGGGGTAATAGCCTGCTTATGCCGATGGTCCTTTTCACAATAAACCTCACCTTTCAAATATAGCACAATTCATAGCGCAATTCCGGAAATTTTAAAAATATTGGACACATTTTTTCCAAATATTGTCCAATATTACTTATTTATCACTTATTCAGAATGAATTCTACCCGCCGGTTCTTCCACCGGTTGTCCGCGTCCAGGGGGCTTACCACCGGCTTTGTGCCGCCCATGCCCATGGCGCTCAGGCGGCTGCGGTTTACCCCGTAGCCGGTGAGCATATCCATTACCGCCCGGGCCCGGGCTTCGCTCAGGGGCTTGAGCTCCTCGTTTTCTTCTTTGGCGGTCCGCAGCACCGGGTTTGCGTGGCCTTCCACGGTGATCCGGTAATCCCGGAACTTGTTGAGAATTTCGGCGACCCGCCTGAGGACCCGGGTGTTGTTGTCCGCCCGGTCCCGGGGTATGCCCCTAAAGTCCGCCGCGTTGGCCCGGAACACTATCGAGGAAATTTGTATCCGCAGCAGGTCCCCGTCCCGGATCACCAGTACGTCAACACCGATGCTGCCTTCCAGGGTGCTGGAATTGCCCAGGCTGTCGACGGCCCGGTAGACAAAGGGATAATCCGTGGCGGCCTGGACCAGTTCGCCCTTGTTGCTGCGGCCGTCCCAGCTGAGCCGTTCCGCGGGGCTGCCCCGGCCTTCGATACGGTAGAAGAGCTGCCGGGGCGGCTCGGGTTCCCGGATTTCCAGGCTCCAGTTGGCAATGGGGGAGGCGTCCCGGGCGCCCAGGGTCATGAAAAGTTCATCGTCCACCCCGTCGTTGTCGGGGCTGAAGTATTCGGGCCGGGAGGCGAAGCTCAGGACCGGGCCGGACACGTCCACCGTGACGGGACCGGTCTGCACGGAAACCAGGTCCCCCTTGGTATAGGTCACGGTCATGTTCGGGGTGAATTTTCCTTCCCTGACAGCCCCCTTTTCGTCCAGGCCGTTCCAGCCGATGTTGGCCGGGGGCGTTGATCCCGGCGCGCCGGTGAATGTCCGCAGTACGGAGCCCTCATTCCCTTCATCCTTTAACTCAAGTTTCCAGCTTTCGATCCCGTCCAAGGGGTTGATGATGATGTTGAACCGGGTAAGCTCCGCAGCCTGGTTCGGCCTGGGGGCAATGGCCGGGACCGAGGCGGTCAGGAAGGCCCGGGGAAGGCGGGCGTCTACGGTGATGGCGGGGATGTTCATCCGGGCGCTGTTCCCCGCTTCGTCGGTGGAGCGCAGGGTAAACTGGTAGGCTCCGTCGCTCACATTGTTCCCCGCTTCGTCGGCGCCGTTCCAGGCCAGGTTGGGGGCCGCGCCGGTCCAGCGCCAGGTCCGGATGGCTTGACCTTTGGAGTCGGTGATAATCCCCTCCCATTCGTCGTTCCCTTCGGTGACCGCGTTCAGGGGGATAAAGTCCCGCCTGCCGTCCCCATTGGGGGAGAAAAGGGTGAAGGGGGTGCTCAGGTCCGCCCGGGGGGCCGCCGTATCCAGTACAAAGGGGCCGGAGCTTGCGGCGGGCTGGTTCCCCTGCACGTAGCGCAGTTCTATTCTGGCGGTATAGGTCCCGTCCGGGACCTGGGTCCCGGCGCTGTTCCTGCCGTTCCAGCTTGTTGAAGCGGGCGGGGCGTTGCGGCCCTCAAAGGTCCGTATTGCCCGGCCTTCGCTGTCAAGGATATCTATTTTCCAGCCCGTGATCCCCTCGGTAACCTGGATCTGGGGGATGATGTTGACGCTGTCCTTAACGCCGTCGGCGTTGGGGGAGAAGGCCCGCAGGTCCGTGGCAAGCATCACCGGGGTATCGGCGGTGCTCAGGCCGAAACGCAGGGTTCCGGATCTGCCGGTATTTCCCGCGGGGTCCGTGGCGTAGAGTTCGTAGGTATATTCCCCGTCCGCCGCAAAGGTACCCGCGTCCCCGTGGCCGTCCCATTTGAGCTCCGCCGGGGGCGTACCGGCAAAGTGGAAGGCCCGTACCGGCCGTTCCCCAATGGGGCCGTTTGCCCGGCGGATCTCGGCGATCCAGGCGATCTCGTTGGAGCCTTCCTGGCGGAAGATCATCTCATCCTGGTTGCCGTCGTTATCCGGGGAGAATGCGGGATACGCGGCGCTCACCCGTGCGGTGGGGGGCGTAATGTCCAGGGTAAAGGAGGGTGAAAGGGTGGATGACACATAACCGTTCCGGTAGTTTACCGAGAGGCTCCCCTGGTACACCCCTTCGTTCAGGACCATCCCCTGATCGTTCCTGCCGTCAAAATCAAGGCGGGCCGGGACCTGGGTCGCAGAATCACTGTTACCGTTGATGGTTCGCCGTAAATTGCCCTGCATATCCCGAACCTGCAAAGACCAGCCGGTGATTCCCTCTTTTACGGGAACCAGGGGGGCAAAGCGGATCGTGTCCTTGACGCCGTCGGCGTTGGGGCTGAAGTAAGCGTCGGCGATGATCAGGTTTACCCTGGGCTGAATGGTGCTGACGATGATGTTTTCCAGGGCGGCCTTTTCGGTGTTTTGGGCCCGGTCGGTGGACCTGATACGATACGTGTAGACCCCGTCGGGCACGATAAAGCCCTCATCGTTGGCGCCGTCCCAGACCCGGGGATGGGGCTCCCCGTCGACGGTGATCAAACTGAGAATCCGGTTTCCCGCCGCATCGTAGATCCCCTCTTCCCAAAGTTCCTCAAAGGAGCCCGACTGGCCGATGCTGAGGGTATCCTTGTTTCCGTCTCCGTCGGGGGAGAATATCCGCTCCGCTTCGGTCAATCCGGCTATTTCTACCCTTGGGGGGGTATTGTCGACCACCACCGTATAGGCGGCGGTGCTTGCCGTATTACCGTTATCGTCGGAGGCGGTGATGGTAAAGGTATATTCGCCGTCCGGGGCGCTTTCCCCGGTGTCAAAAATTCCGTCCCATTTCAGGGCAGGGGGTACTTCAACCCCGGATTTAACATCCTTAAGCAGGCTGATGAAGTTTTTAACCCCCGCCGTCTCGGGCCGCCTGTCCTTGTTCCGGTAGCTGCGGACCACCGCCCCTGATCCATCCCGGATTTCCATAACCCAGGACGCGATATACCGCTGATCCGTAATGGTGACGGGGAATTCCAGCTCGTCCGCCAGGCCGTCGTTATTGGGGGAGATATAGGCCGTTTCGGGGTAATCCACGGTGATGACCGGGGGTTTTTTATCCGGCGCCCCCACGGTCCAGGTAACTCCGGCCCCTATGGCGTATATGTCATTGTACAGGGGCCGCAGGGCGGCGGCGGCGGTCACCACCCCGTCGTCGGGCAGTTTACCCCCCACAATGCGCTTTCCCCCGGACTTGAGGTTGAAGTTCACCCCGATCCCCACGGAAGGTATGGCGGGGAACTTGGCCCCATTGGCCAATTCCCGGACATTGATCCCGGAGGCGCTTGGCCAGCCAAGGGAAATGATCACCGTTTCGGCAAATACCACGTTGAAGCCCGTCTTAAAGGTCATGCTGATATGCTCCCCGTCAAACAGGGAAGGGATTCCCAGGTCCGCGGCAAAGCCCACCTTGATGGGATCGGGCTTGTCCCCCTCACCCTGGACATGGACAAAGTCAAAGGAGAGGCCCCCCATGGGGGTAAACCAGCTGGGGGTCCAGCTTTTTCCCATGCCCCGCAGGGCCGCCGCCCAGGTAAAGTTACTCAAAGGGCCGATTTTGCCCAGATTGTAGCGGAAACCCAGATCCCCCGAGAGGGTAAACTGGTCGATGGAGCCGCCAAAGCCGTAATTCAGCCCCGCCCCCAGCGACATACCCGGCAAAAGCCCCTTGGCGGCGTTAAAATTGCCCCCAAAGGTGGTTTTTACGGGGAAACTGTCGAAAGGACTCTGGACAAGCCGCATGGATCCGCCGAAAACAGCGTATTTGGTGGGGAACAGGGCCCCCAGGTCCACCACATTTCCGTATCCGCCCTCGTCCCCCGTACCGGGCAGCCCCAGGTAACCCAGGTCAAAGACGATGCGCTGGGCGTCCCCCCCGGCGGCAGGGTTCAGGGCGCTTGCGGGAGCGCCCCCCTGGCTGGTGATAAAGGCCCCGGCCCCGGCAAGGGCGGGTGAGTAGAGGTCCGGGACGGCATCGGCCCCGAAAGGGGATGGGATAATCTCGGCCGCCGCTCTTCCGGGAGCGGCAAGGGTGATTATCAGTATCAGTATATTAACGATGAAAAAAGCTGATTTGTCATAGGGCCTGTTGGAATGCATATCTTACTATTATAATCGGAAGAGGGCGGGTTTACATAAGCGGAAGTAAAAGTTTGTAAATTTGCACAAAGTGGTGTATAATAGGTCTGTATTAAGGAGATACGCAATGAAAAGATTTTTTTGCCTTCTTTCGGCATTGCTGGTTATTCTGTTTTTAGCGGCTTCCTGCTCCACAACTCCCACAACTCCCACAGCTTCGACGGCTTCCGCAGAGCCCGCGCCCTCTGCAGCGGTGGCCCCGCCTCCACCGCCACCCCCTTCGCCTCCTCCTCCGGCGCCGCCTCCTGAGCCGGCGACGGTTGTTACGCCTGCGCCCCCGCCTGCCCCTGCTCCGGCGCCGGTACGGGACACCACCGGCCCTGAACTGCAGGTGCGCCTTTCAGCCCTCTATTTCGGCCCCGACAATGACGGGATCGATGATGAGCTTACGATCTATTTGAGCGCCGCCGACGAATCCGGCATTGGCCGTTGGAGTTTTGAAATCCGCGAGCCCCAGGCGCCGAATTTTCTGTTTTACAAATGGGAAGGGACCGGCGCGCCCCCGGCGGAGTTAAAATGGGACGGCTACAGCGCCGATGGCCATGAACTGGTGCAATCCGCAGAGGAATACCGGTACGTCTTCACTGCCGCAGATACCCTGGACAATGTTTCATCCCTGGGAGGGGGAATCCAGGTCGACATATTGGTCTTTTATGAAAGAGACCTGAACCTGTACCGGGCCCGGGTTCCTGCCATTGTCTTCGGTTCCAATTCGGGGGGCTTTGAGGGCCTTCCCAGGGAGACCATGGACAATAACGACTGGATTCTCAGGCGCATAGCCCAGACGCTTAACAAGGACCGATTCAGCGCCCTGCGGGTTAAGGTTGAAGGCCACTCCAATCCCACCACCACCCCAAACACCCGGGCCCGTCAGCAGGAACTCAGGGGCCTGCAATCCCTCAGCGAGCTCCGGGCCAAGACCGTGGTGGATTATCTGGAAGGCATTGGGGTAGACCGCAGCCGCATGAACTATGTCGGCATCGGCGCCTCCCGTCCCATCGTGACCTATGAAGACAGGGACAACTGGTGGAAAAACCGCCGGGTGGAATTTTTGCTGGACAGGTAGGCTCTATTTCAGCCTTTCCCGGGATATGGCGGTGAAAAAATCCCGGCTCCATAATTCAAGGGATGCGGTGTCCCTGACAAAGGGCAGCGCGTCCGCCTTTGCCTGTTTAAAATCGATCCGGAAAAAACGGTCCTCCGGCAATTCAAGCAATTCATCAAGGGTGAGGGCAATTAAAGGGGAGTATTAAGATGAAACATTCAGACAGGAATAGCGAGCGGCCTTATTATCGACCACCCCTCACCTATACAAATACTTTTTCCATCCCGATGGCGCAATGCCGGTCTTCTTCTTAAACAACCGGGAAAAATAGGACTGGTCCTCAAACCCAAGGCGGTAGGCGGCTTCCTTGACGGAAATGTCCTGCTCCAGGAGGTTTTCCGCCTTGTGGATTTTGAGCTGTATGTAATACTGATAGGGGGTCATGGCGGTATAGTTTTTAAAAATTTCATGGAGCCGGGAGGTGCTGATCCCTATCTGTTCGGAAATAATTGAAAGATTGATGTCGCCGTAAATATTCGATTCCATGAGGTACTTGGCTTTTTCTACAATTTTTTGATAGGAGCCGGGCTGTTCCTTCCGCCGTTCGGTGACCAGCATTTCAGCGAGCAACGAAAAGATCTGGGTACAGGTCCGGAGCTGGTAGAGGGGCTGCTGGGCGCGGATTTCATCAAAAATACAGTTAAAATAGGACAGGATATAATCCTGGAGGCCCATCTTGAACACAACATGTTCCCTGGACAGGATGTTCTCCCGGAGGAGCCGGGTAAAATAATCGCCGCAAAAGCCAACCCAGTATTCCTGCCAGCCTATTTCGTATACCGGCTTGTACCGGTGCTTTATCCCCGGGAGGAGCAGGAACAGGGAGCCCGGGCTGAGGGTATAGTCGGTGTCCTCCACCGTAAGGGCGCCCTGCCCCCTGGTGATGTATACCATCTGAAATTCCGGCAGGACCCGGCCCACCGCAACCTGCCGGAAAATGAGGGGGTGATCGGTTATCCGGGGGGGATAGACCGTATTCGGCGGGATGTCGGCGGAGCCTGCGGTGGTACATACCATCCCAAACCGTTCATCCTCCGCGCTATAGGGAAGGTAATGAAGGAAGGAAGTCCTGGGCTCCTTTTTTTTACCGGTATCTGCACTCATATTTATAGAATATAATAAATAGTTTTTTCCATAATCGCAAGAGAAAAGTCCATATACGGCAGGAAGATCTGGGCTTATCATTCCAGAATGAAGCAGGCGGCTTAAAATATGGCAGACACAGGAAATATTCTTGAACTGCATCATATCTCAAAGGCGTTTCCCGGGGTCAAGGCGCTGGACGATGTCCACTTTGACTTAAAAAGCGGCGAGATCCACGCCCTGATGGGGGAGAACGGCGCCGGAAAGTCCACGTTCATTAAAATCATTACCGGGGTACACCGGCCGGATTCGGGGGATTTGCTGCTTGACGGGAAGCCGGCGGATATCAACGGGCCGCTGGACGCCCAGAGCCGGGGGATTGCGGCTATCTATCAGCATGTAACCTGCTTTCCGGATCTGTCGGTGGCGGAAAATATTTTTATGGGCCATGAAAAGGTCGTTTCCGCGATAAAACGTATCGACTGGCGGGCCATGAACCGGAGGGCGGCGGAACTCCTTTCGCAGTTGGACGCGAACTTTGACTGCCGCGCCGTAATGGGAACCCTGTCGGTGGCCCAGCAGCAGATCGTGGAAATCGCCAAGGCCCTTTCCACCAATGCCCGGATTATTATTATGGATGAGCCGACTGCCGCCCTTTCCAACCGCGAAAGCGAAGACCTGTATCGCATAACAACGGAGCTCAAGCAAAGAGGCGTATCCATCATCTTTATCTCGCACCGTTTTGAAGATATGTATCGTATTGCCGACCGCGTCACCGTGTTACGGGACGGCAAATACATCGATACATGGAATATCGACGAAGTTGACGACAAGCGCATGGTCACGGCGATGGTCGGGCGTGAAATCCTGCAGTTTTTCCCCGAGCGTGAACGGGCGCCGGGCGAAGAAATCCTCAAGGTTGCGGGGCTCTCCCGGATGGGCTTTTTTAAAGACGTGAGCTTCAGCCTGCACAAAGGTGAAATCCTTGCGCTCACCGGATTGGTCGGGGCGGGGCGCACCGAAGTGTGCGAGGCACTCTACGGCATTGCTCCGTATGAAGCGGGGACGATTACCCTGGGCGGCAAAGAAGTGCGGCACGCAAGCCCCACCGAAGCAATCGGCGGCGGTATCGGCTATCTGCCCGAAGACCGGCTCAAGCAGGGGCTGGTGCTCAACTGGGAAATCGCAAAAAACATCACGCTGCCCGCGCTGCAACAGTTTACCCGGCGCGGCTTGCTGGATTTGGAGCATGAAAACGCAACCGCAAAGGAACTGGGGGAAAAACTCGATATAAAAGCGGTGAGCGTACACGACCGGGCCTCCACGCTTTCGGGGGGCAATCAGCAAAAAGTCATCGTAGCAAAGCTGCTTACTTCGGATATGAAGGTAATCATCCTGGACGAGCCCACCAAGGGTGTCGATGTGGGCGCGAAAACGGCGATTTATTCAATTATGAATGATTTGGTGGCCCAGGGCTACGGGATTATCATGGTGTCTTCGGAGATGCCCGAAGTGCTGGGTATGAGCGACCGCATCGTGGTCATGCGGGACGGCAGGGTGACGGCAACCTTTGAAACGAAGGACGCAACGCAAGAGACTATCTTACACGCCGCCTTGCAGGATAGAGGGGAAATGGTGGAGAAAACATGGGAATAAATAAAAACCTGCACGCCGCAGAACGGTTCCGCGAACTCGGGCTGGTTGTTTTTATTATTATCGTAAGCATTGCGGTTCAGGCGCGGAACAAGGAATTTTTGACGCCGGTCAACATCGGTAATATTTTGACCAATACGGCGATCCTGGGTATTTTGTCCATCGGCATGATGATGGTGCTCTTAACCGGTGGCATCGACTTATCCATCGGCGCGGTGATCGCGTTTTCCGGCATGGTGACCGCTTTGACGGTGTTCGCTCATCCGGGGGCGCCGCCGGTCCTGCTGATTTTAGAAGGAATAGTGATAGGATCTGCGTTCGGGCTGCTCAATGGTATTTTGGTGGCGCGGTTTGCTATTCTGCCGATTATCGCCACCCTGGGTATGATGAACGTTATCCGCGGACTCACCTACCTTGTGAGCAATGGAAAGTGGGTGAGCGCCTATCAAATGTCCACCGGTTTTAAGGCGATAGCGACGGGTAAATTTTTCGGCGTCA
The DNA here is from genome assembly GCA_025997875.1 of Spirochaetia bacterium. Classification (GTDB taxonomy): domain Bacteria; phylum Spirochaetota; class Spirochaetia; order Treponematales; family Breznakiellaceae; genus BNUT01. Next base: position 17,974 of record BNVE01000041.1, on the reverse strand, counting down.
ACAACCTGATCTGTATCGCGGTGCTGATATATATCGTATATTATTTTTTTATCAGTCATACGCGCACCGGACGGCGCATTTACGCGGTCGGCTCAAACCCCGAGGCCGCCGCCGTTATCGGGCTGCCGAAAGTGCGCATTACTGCGCTCACCTACACGCTGATGGGAGCGCTTGCGGGGCTTGCGGGGGTATTGTGGGTTTCAAAATACGCCTCCGCCCAGGGCGACACCGCGTCGGGCTACGAAATGAACGTCATCGCCGCCTGTGTTCTTGGCGGGGTGAGCGTGTCCGGGGGGCGCGGCAAAGTGTCGGGGCTGCTTTTAGGGGTTATCCTGTTTGGAATCATTAACAACGCGCTGCCCCTCATCAACGTGTCCCCGTTTTGGCAGCAGGCAATACAGGGCTTTGTTATTCTTACGGCTATCATCACTAACCTGCTGATAAAGCGTAACAACGATCGCACCGTATTGCGCCGCCGGGTTATCTAGGAGAAAAAATGGGTGAACAAATAGTAAACCGGACATTAAGCATTGACAAACCCTGGGACTGGAAGAAGTTTTTCTTCCAGTGGGAATGGCTCCTGGTGCTCATTTTTATTGCTATCCACATTTTTAACAGCATTCTTTCTCCGTATTATTTGAACATCGGTACTTTTTTGAACGCCCCGATGAGCTTTTTGGACAAGGCGTTTATCGTGCTGCCCATGATGTTTGTCATCATTTTGGGTAACATTGACATTTCCGTGTCGTCGATTGTCGCGTTCACCTCGGTGATGATGGCGGTGCTCTTTAACGCCGGATTACCGATGCCCCTTGCCCTTGTCGCCGCATTGATTGTCGGCACGATTTGCGGCGGTATAAACGGACTCCTGCTGGTCAAGTTCAAGGAACTGCCTGCAATGATTGTGACCCTCTCTACGATGACCATTTACCGCGGCATTGCGTATGTCATTTTGGAGAACCGTGCTTCCGGCGGATTCCCTTCGTGGTTTTCGTTTTTCGCCTGGGGTTATGTGGGACCCGTTCCTTTTATCATGGTGGTGTTTGCGGCTGCTGCGGTGATTTTCGGCATCCTGCTGCATAAAACGAGCTTCGGGCGCACCCTCTACGCGATGGGCAGTAATAAACTTGCCAGCCGGTATTCGGGCGTCAAAACCGACCGCGTTCTGCTGATTGTCGGTATGCTGACAGGACTGATGTCGGCGGTGTGCGCGATTTTCCTCACCTCGCGCATGGGCAGCACCCGCCCCAATGTGGCGCTTGGCTACGAACTTGATGTGATTGCCATGGTTGTTTTGGGCGGCGTGAGCACATCCGGCGGCACGGGGCGCATTGCGGGACCGCTCCTGGCGATTTTTATTATCGGGTTTTTGAATTACGGGCTTGGACTTATCAATGTGTCCGCGCAGGTAATTCTGATCATATTAGGCTTACTGCTGGTGTTGTCGGTTCTGGTAATGAACCTGCGGACAGCCAGGCGGTAATTAAACGGGTTGAAACTTGGTATGTTATACCAAAATAAAAGTTTCAGAGGAGAATTCGAAATGAAGAAAGTATTAGCACTTTCACTGGTTCTGGCGCTGATTTGTTCAGCGGCAGTATTCGCAGGCGGAAAAAAAGACGGAGGGGGAAGCGGGGCCCATGCTTTTATATTTAAAAGCACCGGCAATCCCTTTGGTGAACGGATGATGGCCGGTTTTAAAACCGGGATCGAGGAGCAGGGCTTTACCGCGATTACCAACGCCCCTGCGCTTCCCACTGCGGAAGCCCAGATTCAGATGGTTGAGCAGCTTATTGCGCAGAAGGTCAGCTCAATCTGTATATCAGGTAACGATTTTGACGCTTTGCAGCCGGTTTTAACCAAGGCAATGAATGCGGGTATCAAAGTACTTTCGACTGACTCTGCGGTAAATCCCGCGAGCCGCGCAACCTTTGTCAATCAGGCCGACTCCGAAAAAATCGGCGTCACCCTGGTAGAGGCAGCTTATGACCTTGCGGGGGGCAGCGGTGAATTCGCGATTCTTTCGGCGACCAGCCAGGCGTCAAACCAGAATCTCTGGATTGAATATATGCAGACAGAGCTTAAGAAATCCAAGTATGCCAACCTGAAACTGGTGAAAATAGCCTACGGCGACGACCTTCGCGACTTATCGGTTTCCGAAACAGAAGGACTTCTGTTGAGCTATCCGAACCTCAAAGTGATTGTTGCGCCTACGACGGTAGGTATTGCGGCGGCGGCAAAAGTCGTCACCGACAAAAACCTCATCGGTAAAGTGAAAATTACCGGTCTCGGCCTCCCCTCGGAAATGGCTGAATACATCACCAATGGCTCCTGCCCCTATATGTATCTGTGGAACCCGATTGACAACGGCTACCTCGCCGCGTATGTAGGAACCGCCCTTGCGAGCGGCAAAATCACCGGTAAAGCCGGTGAATCCTTCACCGCAGGAAAACTCGGTAACTTCACTATCACCGCGGCCGGTGATGGCGGCACCGAAGTTTTGCTCGGAGCTCCGTTTAAGTTTGAGCCTTCCAACATCAACGACTGGAAGAACGTGTATTGATTTCTAATAAACTAGCCGCAGGGGGATTCGTTCCCTTGCGGTTAGTTTTTCTATTGACGGAGAAGATTTATGAAACGGAACGCATTTATTATGCATCTGCATCCGGGAAACGAGAAGGAATATAAAAAACGGCATGATGAAATCTGGCCGGAACTAAAGGCGGAACTCCGCAAGGCCGGGGTTTCAAATTATTCGATTTATCTTGATTCAAAAACAAATACCCTCTACGCCTACCAGCAGCTTGCGGATGACGCGACCGACGGAGAATTGGCGGGTAAAGAAATTGTAAAGAAGTGGTGGCACTCCATGAAGGATCTGATGGACAGTAATCCTGATGAGTCGCCGGTTTGTGATGATCTTACCGAATTATTCCACATGGATTAACAAAAAATAAAGGGGCATATATGTATACGAAGGCGCAGGAACTATACAAGAAGTGGGGAATTGACACCGAGGCGGCGATTACAAAATGCGCCGAAATACCCGTATCCCTGCACTGTTGGCAGGGGGATGATATCACGGGATTTGAAAATACCGGCGCAGCCTTATCCGGCGGCATTCAGACCACCGGCAATTACCCCGGCAAGGCCCGGAACAAGGATGAGCTTTTGAGGGATTTGGATTTTACCTTTTCCCTTATCCCCGGCAAGAAACGGCTTAACCTCCACGCAATATATGCCATTAGCGATAGTGACGGCCCCGTAAAACGTGACCAGCCGGAACCCCGCCACTTTGCCCCCTGGCTCGCCTGGGCAAAGGAGCGGAACCTGGGGATAGATTTTAACCCGACCCTGTTTTCCCACCCCATGGCCGCAAGCGGTCTTACCCTTTCCTCCTCCGATAAAACCATACGCGACTTCTGGATCCGCCATGTAAAGGCCACGAGGAAAATTGCGGCATACATCGGCGAAAAACAGGGCAGCCCCTGCCTGCACGATATCTGGATTCCCGACGGCTTAAAGGATGTCCCCGCCGACCGGCTTGGCCCCCGGCAGCGGCTCAAAGAATCTCTGGACGAAATATTTTCTGTTCACTACGACCGGAACCATATTGTTGATGTGGTGGAAAGCAAGGTTTTCGGCATCGGCCTTGAAAGCTATACCGTGGGTTCGGCGGATTTTTACCTTGCCTATGCGGCAAAGGCCGGCATTAACGTGCTGCTTGATAATGGCCACTATCACCCCACAGAATTAGTGTCCGATAAAATCCCCTCCCTGCTTTTATTCTTCGACAAGATAGCCCTCCATGTTACCCGCGGGGTGCGCTGGGATTCGGATCACGTGGTTTTGTTTGAAGATGAGGTTAAGGAAATCGCCAAGGAAATTATCCGCAGTAATGCTGAGGAGCGGGTGCTCATCGGCCTGGATTACTTTGACGCCAGCATCAACCGGATAGCGGCGTGGGTTACCGGGGCGCGGAATATGCAGAAGGCCCTGCTAAACGCCCTGCTCCTGCCCCATGGGGACCTGAAAAAATTGCAGGATGCGGGAAATTTTTCCAAACTGCTTGTCTGGCAGGAAGAACTGAAAACCCTGCCCTTTGGCGCGGTGTGGGACGAGTATCTCAAGCGCCAGAAAATAGCGGGGGGTGATTGGTATACCTTCGTTGCACAATATGAGAATGATGTGTTAAAAATGCGGAAATAATGGGGGTTAGCATGGATTATATCGCGGTTATCAAAATTGGAATGATGAATCAAAAAAATCAGAAATCGATTAAAAAGAGGTAAACAGGGGATGTTATACCGTCTTATGAAACCTTTACCCTCCGTCTGTTTACATCCCGGCGCGGGGGTTCGCCAAAAAGCCGTTTGTATTCCCGGTTGAACTGGGTTCCCAGGGCGCCAACCGTGCGCAGGGCGCCGCCCTGGGGGCCGGTTAACAGACGGTAGTGAATTTCCCGGATAATCATGGGAGCAAGTATCGGGATTTGTTCCGGGGTTTCAAGAAGATTTATCAACCGCACAAAGGCCTCCAGCACACTTTGTTCAACCTTTGCCAGTGCTACCGCTGTTCGGGTGTTATCTTCCGCAGCGCCGGTAGTGTTACCGACTTCCGACAATAATTGGGCTATAAGATACCGGTCCAGTTTGAGGGAAAACGACAAAAAGGGGTTTTTCGCGGAGGCCCTGGTTACGGTGCTTACCGCCGGTAAGTCCATGCCGGTAACAATGCAATAGCCCTCTCCGTAATGGTATTCCTCATTGCCTATTACAGAGCGTTTCCACCCCTGGAGAACGACCGCGATAATAGGGCTGTAAAAGCATTTCTCTTTTTCGACAAGGGTATCCCGCCTGAAAAAACCCAGCCCCGAAATGGGCGTTGCAAACCGCCCCGCATTTTGCCGTTTTTAAGCGGTTGTTGTTCAGAAACTTCAGTTTCTGAACAACTCTAATCATATTTCATGGTACCTGTATAGCCGATTTGAGCGAATTAGGCAATAAATTGATTGAATTGGGTCTACCAGAGCCAGGCAAGAGGTGCTATATTCAAACAGGATAATGTTTTCAGGCAATATAAAAGGAGAAAAGAACATGAAGGTCATTTTAGTAAACGGCAGCCCCCGTGCCGCTGGCTGTACCTACACGGGACTTACCATTATCAAAGAGCAGTTATCACAGAACGGCGTCGATTCTGAAATCTATCAGGTGGGGAATAAACCGGTCGCCGGATGTATCGCGTGTTTGAGCTGCAAAAAAACAGGTAAATGCGTTTTTGACAATGACCTGGTTAATACGGTTGCGGAGGAATTGCGGAAAGCGGAGGGCATTGTCCTGGGTTCGGCGGTACACTTTGCGTCGGCCACCGGCGCGGCAACTTCTTTTTTTGACCGCCTGTTTTACAGCGTTGGTTTTGATACAATAAAGATGAAGTTCGGCGCAAGTATCGTAAGCTGCCGCCGGGGCGGGGCAAGCGCAACATTTGACCAGTTAAACAAGTATTTTACCATAGCCCAAATGCCCATTGTCTCATCCTGTTACTGGAACCAGATACACGGCTACACCCCGGAAGATGTCTATAAGGACGAGGAAGGTGTTCACACCCTGCGTGTTTTGGCAAACAATATGGCGTACCTTATCAAGTGCAAAGCCGCCGCCAACATCCCCCTCCCGGAAGAACCCCCAAGGGTGAGGACGAATTTTATACGGTAAGGAGTAAAACATGATCTACAGATCTTTTCAGGACTTAAATCTTTCATGCCTCGGTATGGGCGCAATGCGTTTGCCAAAAACCGGGGAGGGAGAAAAGATTGACGAGGCGAAGGCCCGGGAAATTATCGAGTATGCCTATGAGCAGGGGATCAACTATTTTGACACCGCCTACCGCTATCACGGCGGCGCAAATATTACATTCATTCTATAACGGAATGAGATGGAAATATTAATAAAAAATCTCGATGAGATGTGGAAAATAATTAAAACTGATTTTGAAGAATGTATAAAAAACAATTAATTGTAAAGTGACCCAACTTCGCATAACAGTTTACGCGCAGACCGTTCAGACTGTAGGTCTGCGGTTTGACGCCGCAGTAGCAGCTTGGCCGCTAATACTTTCAATTTTTTAACAATTCAAACTTGTTCTTCTTAAATATCAAAATACCATCGTCCCGCATACGGCAAAGTTCCGCCGACATTGCACTCCGTTCAACTGACAAGTATGCCGCTAATTCTTCTCTGTTAAACGGAATCTCAAAAGAACGGCTGTTTTCTTTTTTTGCCTGAGCGGATAAATAAGCAAGCAGTTTTTCACGAGTGCTGCGTCTGGATTGAAGATCATTTTTTGTTAATAGCATATTGCTTTTTTCAGCAAGACTACGGATAAGGTTTTTTATCATTTGTGTATGGTATGAACAAACCTTCGGGCAGGCAGCAATCAAGCGGTTATAATCAAGAAATAAAACTTCCGACTTTTCCATTGCAATAACACTAACAGGAATATGTTTAATTCCGGCGCAGACAAAAGCAGCCCCGAATTGGTCGCCGCCCTTAATCTGTTCCACAATTTGCCGGTTTCCCCAAAAATCATCCCGCAAAATATGTAAAGTGCCGGAGAGAACTATTCCCAAAGCGGTACATTCGTCTCCTTCCCGGTAAATATATGCTTCTTTTTCAAAAGATTTTCTACGCCCGCCAAGACAGATGAGTAATTGGTCAATGTCCGTATCGGAAACGCCGGAAAAGAAACTTGACCGCCCCAGGACAATCCGGTGTTTGGCTAAAATATTTTTCAAAAAGACTCCTTTTCGTTGGAAATACAACCGATTCCCTTTTTTCATTATGCTATATTCGATTCATAACGACAAGAGGTACATCTTCAAGTCAGGATGATACCCAATGAGGAGAATTATATGTTTTGTTTTCAATGTGAACAGACAGTCGGAGGAAAGGGCTGTACGACAGGCGGCGTATGCGGAAAGAAGGACACTACCGCAGGACTTCAGGACAAACTTACAGGCGCCCTTATAATGCTGGCAAAAGTCTCTAACCGTCACAAACCAACGGAAAACGTCTTTCGGATTATCCGGGAGGGGCTTTTTACCACAGTAACAAACGTCAATTTTGATGACAAAGTTATCGAACACTTGATTGATGAAGCCCATAAGGAGCGGATAACTTTGTTTGCCGATTCTGCGGAATGCGATGATTTTGATATGAACGAAATTTGGGAAGCACCGGAAGATATTCGTTCTCTTAAATCGCTTATCCTTTTTGGGATTCGCGGTATTTCCGCTTATGCCTATCATGCGACGGTTTTGGGGTTTTCGAGCGGTGAAGTGGACAGCTTCTTTTGCAAGGCTCTTGAAGCGATTGGAAATACCGAACTTGGCATGGATGAACTTTTGCCGCTTGTCATGGAAACAGGAAAGACGAATCTTGTTTGTATGGAACTCCTTGACAAGGCGAATACAGAAACTTACGGAAAACCATCGCCTGTTACCGTTCCTTTAGTAATCGAAAAGGGGCCGTTTATTGTTGTTTCCGGTCATGATCTACACGACCTTAAACTGCTGCTTGAACAGACAAACGGCAAGGGCGTACATATTTATACCCACGGAGAAATGCTTCCTGCCCACGCATATCCGGTTCTTAAAGCGTACCCGCACTTAAAAGGCAACTTTGGCACCGCATGGCAGAATCAGCAGGCAGAGTTTGACGCAATCCCCGGCGCGGTACTTTTTACTACAAACTGTTTAATGAAACCAAAAGACAGTTACGGTGACAGGGTCTTCACTACTGCGGAGGTACGTTTTCCAGGCCTTACTCACATAGACGGCAAAAAAGATTTTACGCCCCTCATTAACAAGGCGCTGGAAGCGGGCGGTTACCGCCAGGATAAAATCATGACAGGCATTAATGGCGGTAAGACGGTAACGACAGGCTACGCACATGGCGTTGTACTTGAAAACGCCGGGGCTATTATTGAAGCGGTAAAGACAGGAGCCATAAAACATTTCCTTCTCGTAGGTGGTTGTGACGGCGCGAAACCGGGACGCAATTATTACACCGATTTTGTAAAAGCCGCTCCCAACGATACGGTAATTTTAACCCTTGGCTGCGGAAAATACCGCTTTAACGATTTGGATATCGGCTCAATTGGACCATTCCCGCGAATCATGGATATGGGGCAATGCAATGACGCATATTCCGCTATCAAGGTTGCCCTTGCCCTTGCGGATGCTTTTAAGTGCGGTGTGAATGAACTCCCGCTCAGTCTTGTTATTTCATGGTATGAACAAAAAGCGGTTGCAATACTTTTAACCCTGCTGCATCTTGGTATAAAAAATATCAGGCTTGGCTCCAGCCTTCCGGCCTTTGTGTCTCCCCATGTGCTGAATTATCTCGTTGAAAATTTCGGCATTGCACCTAACGGTTCCGCGGAACAGGATTTGGCAAAGATACTGAGTTAACATTGACACCCCCGGATTTGCCGGGGGTGTTTCAGCGTTTTTTTGAAAAGCAAGGAGATTAATGTGATACGAAAAATCATAACCATAGACCGTGAAAAGTGTAACGGCTGCGGACTGTGCGCCGAAGCATGTCATGAAGGCGCTATCGGCATTATTGACGGTAAGGCAACGTTATTACGAGACGATTATTGTGATGGTCTTGGTAATTGCCTGCCTGTTTGTCCTGCAAATGCCATTACTTTTGAAGAACGTGAAGCAAAAGAATACAACGAGGAGGCGGTAAAGATGAACATGAATGAAAAAAATGAAAAAATGGGCGAGAAACCTCTCGCCTGTGGATGCCCCGGCAGTAACGCCAAAACGATTAAACGAACCGAAGGTTCGCAGGATTCATTACCTGCGGCTGTTCCTGTCGGTAAAACACAAAGCCGGCTTAATCAGTGGCCGGTGCAAATAAAACTTGTGCCGGTAAACGCTCCTTATTTTGAGGGCGCTGCTTTGCTTGTATCCGCGGATTGCGCCGGTTATGCCTACGGCAATTTTCATAATGATTTTATGAAAAATAAAATCGTCTTGATAGGCTGCCCAAAACTTGATGAAGGGGACTACAGCGAAAAACTGACGGAAATTATCAGGCAAAACAACATAAAATCCGTTACGGTAATCAGGATGGAAGTTCCCTGTTGCGGCGGTATTGAGCAGGCGGTGAAGAACGCCCTGCAAAATTCCGGTAAGATGTTACCATGGCAGGCTGTAACCATTTCAATTTCAGGGGAAATTCTGGATTGATAAAGGTGGAAATGCGGGCGGCCATGGGGACCGGCGGAACCGATAAGGGGATTTATCTTTTCCTTCAGAAAGACTAAATTAACCGGTTTATGGTCAAGGGCATTATACTCTATGCCTGTCTTTGAAATGCCTATGGCGCCGACAATACCCCCGGCTTCCGGATAGTACCCGTGGGGGACTGCAACACCGGAAGCTATAGAGGTGTTCATTTTATTTTCGCGATCCTGTATTACCGCAAGCATTGCGTTCCGGTTCAATTCAGGATGAACAGCCGCTATGGTATCAACAAGTTCGGTAAAAACTGTCTCTTTGGTGCTGCCTACGTAAAATCCGGGGAGCGGGTGATGCTCCCAAATACACAAAATACGATGATCGCCAGGACTGTTGCGATCCCGAATATCTTCCAAAAAAAGGACCAAAACGTATCCATACCTGTCTCCTTATTACTACAGTTTTATTGTGAGAAAAAAATGGTACGCAGAAAACTGTTACGCAAAGGGGAAAATGAATGCCCCCGGCCATTGCTGATTACCGGTTCGCCTTCAACCGGCGTATCGGCGCTCAAGTCATGCCGGAGGACGGAAACGCCGGAAGCGATCCCGTCCTCCCAAAGGTCAATGGAACGGAGCGGCTCTATTGCCGCAAGTAAATATTCCCAAGTTTGTGGATATTATCGTTCGGGATGATGGACATTTATAATATTAAAGGGTAATTTATGACAAGGAGCGGCAAATGAACAAAGTTTTAAATGAAAAGATCGTAGAAGCCTTTTCATCGGTACTGCCCATTACGGTGATAGTGATTATCGCCAGTATTATCTTTGTACCCATGTCCGCGGGGATCATTGTGATGTTCCTGGTGGGGGCGGCATTGCTCATCGTCGGCATGGGGTTCTTTTCCCTGGGAGCCGATATGGCAATGATGCCCATGGGCGAAGGTATCGGCGCGCAGCTTACCAAGGGGCAGAATGTGTTCCTGGCCCTGGGGGTCAGTTTTGTTATGGGCCTTATCATCGCCATTGCCGAACCGGATGTGATGGTGCTGGCAGAGCAGCTTGCCAATTCAGTTGATATATGGACACTCATTATAACGGTAGGATTGGGGGTCGGCCTGTTTATGGCAATAGCGGTGCTGCGGATAATTATCGGTATACCGCTGCGCTTCTTCCTGTTGTTTTTCTACGCCCTCACCTTTGGCCTTGCCATCTATATGGCGGGTCATGGCATTACGGCCTTTGTCCCCGTCTCATTTGACTCAGGGGGCGCCGCAGGGGGTCCTATTACGGTGCCGTTCTGGCTGGCCATGTGTCTCGGCGTCGCCTCCCTTCGGGGCGATAAGGGCGCCAAGAATGACAGCTTCGGCTTTGTTGCCATCTGCAGTATCGGACCGATTTTGGCGGCGATGATACTGGGCCTTGCATTGCAGATCGCCGAAGTGCCCCCGAACAGCCTGCCCGAAGAAGAGATAGCCGCTATTGCAGGTTTCACCGACCGGGATGTGGTGAGCGCCTTTATCAAAGAATTCCCCTCAACAATGAAAAATGTGGGAATCGCCCTGGGGACAATTCTGGCCTGCTTCCTCATATTCCAACTGATTACCCGGCGCTATCATAAGCACCAGTTTATACAGATACTGGTCGGCTTTGTTTACACCTTCATAGGATTGGTGCTATTCCTTACCGGCGTGGATGTGGGCTTTATCCCCGTGGGGAGCCTCTTCGGCAGCGAACTGGGCGCATCCCCCATCAAGTGGGTGTTGATACCCTTGGCTATGGTCATAGGCTATTTCATTGTGGCCGCCGAGCCTGCGGTACATGTTTTGAACAAGCAGGTTGAAGATGTGTCCCAGGGCGCCATCACCCAAAAGGTTATGTCAAAGACCCTCGCCATCGGCATGGCCCTTGCGCTGGGTATCGCCATGGTGCGTATCCTTTTCAATATCAGCATTTTATACATCCTTGTTCCGGGCTATCTATTCGCCCTGGTACTTACTTTCATTGTTCCGCCCATATTTACCGGTATCGCCTTTGACTCAGGGGGCGTGTGTTCCGGTCCCATGACCAGCACCTTCCTCTTGCCCTTTGCCGTCGGCGTCTGCGCCACCGCCGGACACATGGAGGATGCCTTTGGTGTTGTGGCCATGGTTACCATGACCCCCCTGGTGGTGGTCCAGCTTTTGGGGCTCATCTACCGGAAGCAATTTGCGACAATGGAAGCCCCGGCTGCCATTACGGGCGATAACGAAGTAGTTGTCTTCGAAGAGGCGTACTTTTATGGCTAGAATAATAAGGTCAACAGACAGGCAGCCCCGTCTGAAAGCGCTGTTTCTTATTGTGGACTGGGACAAGCTGAATGTGGTGTCCGAAGTCTTTGCCGGAGAAAGCTGTCTCTTAAGTTTTGTCAGCAACGCTAACGGAACCGCAAGTTCGGAAATTATGGGCCTTTTGGGGATCGGCTCAACCGAAAAGGCCGTGTTCCTCTGCCTGGTGCAGAGTAGGGATACGCCCCATATTATCCGGGAGATCCGTCGTGCCATGGGGGCACAGAGCGCCGGCGCGGGTATCGCCTTTTCAGTCCCCCTGGGCGGCGTAACCGCCCGTATTTTAACGATGTTTGCCGAGGCTCGGCAGAGCGCGGTGGAACAGGGCGGGCAAGCTGTCGGAAACGAAAGATCAAATACCCAGGAGGGAGAAGTTATGAAGGCTATTGAAATAAAGCACGAGATAATTATCTCGGTATTGAACAGCGGGAACAGCGAGGCCTTTATGACGGAGGCCCGCAAAGCGGGCGCCCGGGGCGGCACCGTAATCAACGCCCGGGGCATTTCCCAGGAGGCGATGAAAAAATTCCTCGGCATGTCCGTGCAGGACGAAAAGGAAATCATCTTCATCCTGGCGGACAAGGAGACGGTGGTCCCCATCATGGATGCGGTAAAAACAGACTTCGGCGTTTCCTCCAAAGCTGCGGGTGTGATTTTCTCGCTCCCCGTAGACCAAGTGATGAGCCTTAACGCGCTGGCTTAAAAGGCAAGGATTGGGGGCTTTATCCGGGATTTTCGCGATCCTTACCGCAATTGCCAGACCGCCAAGGCTTCCGAAGCAAACTAAGGCGCCGAACAGAATCGAACTGTTGCATAAAGGTTTTGCAGACCTCTCCCTTACCGCTTGGGTACGGCGCCATTTTTATAGAATATACCAAAAACCGCTGAGAATGTCTATATCCCAGACCGCAGGCCGGCTATCTTTTTTTCCAAATTTATGCATAATATTACGAAAAATTTGGGTTTTGGGACGAGAATGAAGGAGGTATGTCTCAGGGAATAAGTCAGTTTATAGTCGGCGGCACCGCCGTTTTCACCCTTGCCTTGTTGGCCCTTATTATGGCCAACTGGGGGCAGCCTCACATGAAATACCTGGCATGGATGGCGGGGCTGTCTGCGATAAACTCGGTCGGGTACTTTCTGGAAATCAGCGCCCCTACCCTGGATGCTGCCATTCTAGCCTATAAGGTTCAGTACCTTTCGGGGCCCTTTATGGGGATAGTCGCCGCCTTTTTCAGCCTTGAATATGCGGGATACCGGGGCCTGAACCATATCCTAAAGGGCGCCCTGTTTATCGTGCCCGTGTCTATCACCCTGCTCGTGGTGGGGGGCAATCCAATTCCCTCCGCCTATGTCAGTGAATTTGCCCTTGTCCCGACCGGAAAGACCCTGCTACTCACATTTCATGCCGGCCCCCTCTATTTTGTCAATTTTATCTATTGTTATGCGCTTTTTCTTTTTTCTCTCCTCCTGCTTGTATGGAAATTTGTACATACCGGAAGGAGCTTGATTAGTAATGTGGTTTTTGTGATAGTTGCGGCGCTCCCTGTGGCTGCCAAGCTGTTCTCGTGGAAGGGTATTTTCCCGGAGTTGGAGCTGTTTAATACCGCCGCCCTGTTTTTGCTGATTGTACAGTACTGGTATATCATGCGCTACCAGGAGGTGGAATGGCGCAGCCTGGGCTGGAATGCCATCGTGGGAAAGCTTACCGATGCGGTGATAGTCATAAACGAACATCAGATAATAATCAATACGAATCCCATTTTTAGCGTCCTGTTTTCCGGTTTTGATTATCAGGAACGCCGCAGCACCCTGGGGGATTTTATACGGTACCTTAAGGACAGGAGTGTGGAGATACTGCCCGGGACCCTCTTTGATGACCTGGATATAAGTCATGGCGCCGGGAAGATCGGGGACTTTATCCAGGGCGAATTTACCACAAATCCGGACAGGCAGTCCTTTGCGCTGGTCCGGCAAATCATCCGGAGGGGAAGCCCGGCTTCCTCACGGGTATTGGGGCAGACCATCGTGCTGAGCAATATCAGCGCCTACCGGACCATGATCGCCCAGATTGTGGAACTTAAACAAAAGGCGGAGGAAGCCTCCAGATCCAAGACTGAATTCCTTGCCACCATGAGCCATGAGATCCGTACCCCCCTTAATGCAATCATAGGATATTCGGAACTTCTGCTGCAAAGGGAATTGCCCCACGATGCCCATACGGATTTGGAAAAGATATACGATTCGGGGTCTATCCTGTCGGGGATTATCAGCGACATTCTGGATATCTCCAAGATCGAGACGGGGAATCTGGAACTGGTCCCGGTGGATTACGGGGTTCCCGGCCTTATCAACGACACGATCCGGCTTAACCTGCTGCGGCTGGGCTTGTCAATTACAAAAAACCTGGTAGAAATGATGGGCGGAAGCATAGCGGTAGAGAGCGAGTACGGCAAGGGCAGCGTCTTTACTGCGCTTATACGGCAGGTTATAATGGACGGCAGCGCTATGGGCAAAGAGATGGTAGAAAACCTGAGACAGTTCCGCTTTTTGGACAGCCCCCGCAGCCGGAGGCAGCGTATCAGGATACGGATGCCCAAGGGGCGGGCCCTGGTGGTAGATGATGTGCAGACGAACCTGGACGTAGCCCAAAGGCTGATGCAGCCCTACGGGCTTAGGGTAGACGGGGTAAAGAGCGGGCCGGAAGCGATAGAATTGATCCGCAGCGGCAATCCCCCCTATGACATGATCTTCATGGATCACATGATGCCCGGGATGGACGGGATAGAGACGACCCGGATAATACGGAAACTGGACACGGAATATGCCCGTGATCTGCCGATTGTCGCCCTAACCGCCAATGCGCTTGCGGGGAACCGGGAGCTGTTTTTTCAGAACGGGATTAATAGACTTGTTCAACAACCCGGTTGGTTGTTGAACAAGTCTTGCAAAATGCTCCGTATTTTGCCGTTTTTAAGTGGTTGTTGTTCAGAAACTGAAGTTTCTGAACAACTCTAATGATTTTCTGGCAAAGCCCATAGATATGCAGCGTTTAAACGCCGTCCTGGAACGGTGGATACCCCTGGATAAACAGGAAAAAGCTGAGGATACGGAAGTGGAAGACAATACCAATAACAGTAATACTGAGGAAGCGCCGGCTATCAGGATACCCGGTATTGATACAGTACAGGGCATGGAAAATACCGGAGGAAGCCTTGAGGGTTACCGGCAAATACTGATGGTGTTTTGTGCGGATGCAAAAGAACGGGTGCCCCAGATACAGTCAAGCCTTGCAAACGGGGATTACCCCCGGTATACCACCATGGCCCATGCCTTGAAGGGCGCTGCCCGGACTATCGGCGCGATGGAATTCGGGGATTTTGCGTTCCGGCTTGAGCAGGCGGGGAAAGCCCACGATCAGGCACTGATGGATGCGGAAACCAACCGGCTGCTGGAGGAACTCCGGGTCCTGATGGACAATATTTCCGCAGCCCTTGAGGAAGATTCCGACACATACGACGACGCTTAGACGCCGCTTCGCAATCAACCTTTTCCCTTATCGTAGGGCTGCCCCGAGGCGCGGGGCGCGTAGTCCTTGCCGCTAAAGACCACCAGGGTTACCAGGGTGATAAAGTAGGGGAGGGCGTTGAAAAATTCCGAGGGCAGGAACTGGAGCTTCTCGATATTGACGATATTCACCGCCAGGGCGGAGGAGACCCCAAAGAGGAAGGATGCCCCCAGGATGCCCAGGGGGAGCCAGCGCCCAAAGGAGACCGCCGCCAGGGCGATAAAGCCCTTGCCGTTGATCGTGAACACCGTAAACTGGATATCCTGGGTCAGCACGATGCAGCCCCCGGCGAGTCCCGCCAGGGCTCCGGAAATAAGCACCGCAATATACCGTATCCGCAGCACCTTTACCCCGGAGGATGCCAGCGCCTGGGGATGTTCCCCGCAGGCCCGCAACCGCAGACCCCAAGGCCGCTTGTACAGCACGAAAGCGCTCAGAGCCAGAATGATCACTGCGATCCAGACCGTGGGGTAAATACCGCCGGGGCCGGGCATCATTCCCATCCGGGGGTTCTGGGTGCGGTCCATACGGAAGAGGAGCTGGCAGAAGAAAACCGTAATCCCGTTTGCAAGCAGGTTGATCCCCGTGCCGGAGATCACCTGGTCCGCCCGCAGGGTGATGGACGCAAAGGCGTGGATCAGGGAAAAGAGGCAGCCCATCAGGGCGGAAAGAAAGAGCGCCAGGGGAATCGAAAAGCCGATGCGGGTTTCCAGCAGCACATGGACCGTGGCGGCGGTCATGGCCCCAATGGACATGAGCCCCTCAAGGGCGATGTTCACCACCCCGGAACGCTCGCTGATCATGCCCCCGGTGGCGGCAATCAAAATGGGGGCCACGATCATCAGGGTTGAGGGGAGCATGTTCCACAGGGTCGATAGCATTTCCATCATTCGGCGGGCCTCCCGGGGGCAGCCCGGCTGCCCTCATCCTGGGCCTTGCGGGCCCTTTCCTTCATCTGCCATTCCACCAGTATCTTTACCCCCGACCGGAGGGAAATAAAGACCACCACCAGACCCATAATAATCGAGGTGATTTCCTTGGGAATCTGCCGGGACTGCATCAGGGGCTGGGCGGATTTGAGCATCCCGAAAAGGAGCCCCGAGAGGGCGGTCCCCCAGGCGGTACTGTTCCCCACCAGGGCCACGGCGATGCCGTCGAAGCCGTAGCCGTCCTGGACCGAAAGGACCCGGCCGGCGGAAAAGGCCCCTAGGGAAACCACCGCCCCCGCAAGCCCCGCAAAGGCCCCGGCAATGGCCATGGCGGTGGTGATGCTGGTGTTCACGCTGATCCCCCCGTAGCGGGCCGCCTCTTTATTGAAGCCCGTGGCCCGCAATGAATAGCCCAGCCGGGTCCTCCCCATGACGATCCAGTAAAAGATCACCGCAGCCAGGGTCAGCCAGAGTCCGTAATTCAACCGGGAGCCGTTGGTCAGGGCCTCCATGAAGGGGCTGGAAAGCCGGGCGGTGGCCGGGAAGGCGGCGGTCTTGTAGGTGTTGGAGCCGGGGAGCCTCATCATCAGGTAGCGGGAGGTGTAGAAGGCGATATAGTTCATCATGATGGTGGCTACCACTTCGGAAACGCTGAACCGGGCCTTGAGGAAGCCCACGATGCCCCCCCAGATCGCCCCCGCCAAAACCGCCGCAGCCACCGCCAGGACCCAATGGAGTACCGGGACCGGGGGGCCGTAGAGGGCGACAAACTGGGCCGCAGTGAGCCCCACGATGTACTGCCCCTCGGCGCCGATATTGAAAAGCCCGGTCCGGGCGGCAAAGCCCATGGAGAAGCCGCAGAGGATCAGGGGCAGGGAACTGACCATCCATTCCCCCACGTAGTACATGTTTTGGATTCCCCGGCGCAGGTCCCAGCCGGAGACCACCTGCACTATGGCGGAATACATGCCGGCGGGGTTCCGGCCCACCGCGAAGATCAGTGCCGTGGCGACCAGAAAGCCCAGGATCACCACCGCCGCCGAAACAAGGCCATCGGAGCCGGTAAAGGTTTCCAGGATACGGTCCTTAAAGGAGGTCCTTTGAGATACCGCCTTTTTTTGAGGCGCCTCTTTCGGGGCGGGTTTTGCAGGGTCTTTTTGTTGTTCAGACATGGGCCCCTCCATTTGAAACGGCGCCATCCCGGGCAATTCCCCCCATCATGGCCCCGATGAGCCGTTCGTTTGCCTCCGCCGCAGGAAGCGTTCCCGCCACCTGGCCCTTGGAAACCGCGGCGATAGAATCGCAGAGCCCCAGAATTTCGTCCAGTTCAAAGGACACCAGGAGGACGGCCCGGCCTTTGTCCCGTTCTTCCATAATACGCCGGTGTATGTACTCAATGGCCCCCACATCAAGGCCCCGGGTGGGCTGGCTGACGATGAGGAGTTCCGGGGACAGGTCTATCTCCCGGGCGATCACCACCTTCTGCTGGTTTCCCCCGGACATGGAAACAGCCGCCGTGGCGGCGCCGTTTCCCGCGCGGATGTCGAATTCGGTGATAAGCGCCTCCGCATGCTTCACGATGGCGGGAAACCGGAGAAAGCTCAGGCCGTTGGAGTAGGGTTTTTTGCGGAAGCTTTTGAGGATAAGGTTTTCGTCCAGCCGGAAATCCAGAACAAGGCCGTGCTTGTGCCGGTCCTCGGGGACCAGGCCGACGCCCCCTTCGTTCCGGGCCCGGATGCTCTCCCGGGAAATATCCCTGCCCTTCAATAAAATGCGCCCCGATTTGACCGGCAGGAGCCCCGAGATGGCCGCCACCAGTTCGGACTGACCGTTGCCGTCCACCCCGGCGACCCCCACCACTTCCCCGGCGCGGACCTCCAGGGAAAGGCCGTTCACTGC
>BNVE01000040.1 GCA_025997875.1 Spirochaetia bacterium | reverse complement strand
AATACCCGTTGAACCGCTGTGATTCTTATTTGCGCCTGCGCATCTCGGTTTAATTTCCTTCCGTCATTTTGTCTGATCGTCATAATACCAGTATATCATGGGCTAATACTTTTGTAAATATTAGTAAGCGACAGTTTGGGCGTAAAGGTGAGGATAGCCGGCCCTGTAGGCACTTCGCGGGGCACATCAATGGTCAGCCGGTGGCTGGCCGGAATTTCAACAGTTTGTTCAATAGTCATGAGGTAAGTATAGTATGAAAAGGGTGAAGTCCTTTATAATCCGTTCTCTTCCAGCAAAGCAGCATCCCCTAACACTTCCTCCGCCGGCCCGTCCGCACAGATGCGCCCCTCCGCAAGCAGTATGACCCGGCTGCAAAGCTTCTGCGCCAGATAAAAATCGTGGGTGGCAATCACCATTGTTTGGGACAGGCCGGAAAGTATGCTGATGAGGTTCCGCCGGGACCGGGGATCGAGGAAGGAGCCGGGTTCATCCAGCAGCAGGATGGCGGGCTCCATAACAAGCACACCCGCCAGGGCGGCAAGCCGTTTTTCACCCCCCGAAAGGTGATGGGCCAGCCGGTGTTCCAGCCGGGAAATGTCCAGGCTCTCCAGAACCGCCGCAGTCCGCTTTTGAATGGTTTCTTCGTCAAGGCCGTAGTTCCGCTGTCCAAAGGCGATGTCCTCCTCCACGGTGGGCATAAAGAGCTGGTCATCGGGGTTCTGAAACACCAGTCCCATCCGCCGCCGGATTTCCCGGAGCGTGTCTTTTTTTACGGGTATGCCGTCCACACACAGGTCCCCCGAAGAAGGGGGCAAGACCCCGATAAGGGTGAGGAGCAGGGTGGACTTTCCTGCGCCATTGGCCCCGATAAGGGCGATCCGTTCCCCGCTTTCCACAGTAAAGTTGATATCATCCAGGGCGGCCTGCGCTTCTTTTACATTGTATTTAACGGTCAGGTGTTTCACTTCTATCATTTGAGTAACTCCGCCAGGACCCGGTTAACAAGGGCGCCGAAGAAACGACTTAAATTAAAGAAACGCAGCAATACTGTCAAAGAAGAAACACCCAGGGTATAGACAAGATCGGAAAGATGAAAACGCTGTTCCGCCGCCCCCCGGTATACCCCGTCGAAGCCCCGGCACTTCATGGCCTGGTAGACCCGTTCAGCCCGGTCAAAACTGCGGAGCAGGAGCTGCCCCAAAAAAGCGCCCATGTCCTTCATTCTGATGCCCTTCTGCCCCGGTGTACGGACCATGTAGGCGGTGTACATGGAAGCCGCTTCGCCAAGGAGGGCCGTGATATACCGCCAGGTCATGACGAACTGGAGGCCCAGAATTTTCGGCATCCCCATGCGGGTAAGCTGCCAGTTGATATCGGCAAAGGTGGTGGTGGCGATCAGGATCAGCACCGCCAATACGGTAAGCAATGTCTTGAGCATGATCGACACAAAGGACAGCATCCCTGCGGTCACCGCGATGCTGCCAATAAAAAATACCGGCGCCCGGAGCAGGATGAGGTTGGAGAGGCCCCCCATAAGGGAGAAGGGCAGCGCCGCAAGGAGCCGGGTAAAAAGAGGTTTTGCGGGGGTTCCCGATAAGGCCATGAGTATCGCGGGGTACAGCAGAAAAGCTGTCAGGCCGCTCGGATTCACCGGGCGGTCGAAGGAGATCACCGCCGCCGCATAGACGATGGTGGTGATTATCTTTGCCCCCGGATGCAGCCGGTGAATGGGGGAGCTTCCCTGGGCCAGCCGTTCAAGGTGATCGATCCCGGCGGCCCGGTGGTAAAGGCTCATTAAGCGTCGGCGCGGGGGGAATGGATTGGGGCGTTCCGCTTCCCGGCCAATCGAATAACAAGACCGATGCCGCCGGCGAGGATCACCGTAATAAGGCTCCCCACAATTCCTGCGGCGGCGGTTCCCAACCGGGAGCCTTCTTCATCACCGGCAAAACCGTAATCGGGCATGAAGGCGATGGTTTCCACCACGGAACCTGCGGTTTCGTACACCGGCCCTTCCCGTTCCAGTTCGGCGGTACCGGCGACCCCTTCCATGGACCACTCAAGCCCGTCGGGATAAACGGAGGCGAAGAGGGAAAGGCCGCCCCCCACAATCACGGTGAGCGCAATAAAGGTGACCAGGACCTTCCGCAGGGAAACTGCCGCCGGGATAGGCGTGTTCCCGATGGAACTGTCCAGCAGTTCCGGCCGGGCGCTGTGCACATAACAGAGGACCGCCGCAGTCACCAGACCTTCCACAATGCCGATGGCAAGGTGAATGGGCTGCATCAAAAGGACGAATGCGCCGAAGGGCAGCTCGGTAACCCCGGAGAACAAAGTCTCCAGTACCACGCAAAAGGCCCCAAGCTGCAAACCCGCCGCAGCCGAAACCACCGAGGCAAGGATGATCCGCTTCCTGTCGATTCCCTTTTTAATGATGGGCCTGAAAATAAAACAGTAGGCCAGCAGACAGGAAGTGACCCCCATGTTGAACACATTGCAGCCGTAGGCAAGGAGCCCGCCATCGGCAAAGAAGAGGCACTGGATCAGCAGCACCGAAGCCAGGGTTAAAAGCGCCGGGAAGGGCCCCAACAGGGCGGCAAGCAGGATGCCCCCGCCGATGTGGCCGCTTGAGCCGGTACCGGGGATGGTAAAGTTGATCATCTGGCCGGCGAAGATAAAGGCCCCCATGACGCCCATGATGGGAATTTTCTTTTCGTCAAGAACAGCGCCGGTGGTATTGCCGGCGGCGCCGGACCCGGGCCCGGCAATTTTCTTTACCGCATATCCGATAAAAGCCGCGCTGACCGCAGTCATAAGCCCGCCCGTTGCGGGGGAAAGTAAGGCATCTGCCATGTGCATAGAGGTATCTCCCTATTAACAAGATCTGTCATGGCATAAAAAAGCCATGAAGCCCCGTCTGTTCGATTCAGTATCAAAACAGACATACACCTTCATGGCTTGATTTCGGCCTTCATGGCTGAAATACAGGATCACTATATCAACTGCCGCCCTGACTGTCAACGCCCGGCGGCGCTAATTCCCCCCTGCGTACTTTTCATACTGTTTGGTAAAGTGCTCAATCTTTTTGGTGACCTTCTGGAGATGCTTCTGCATTTCCTGAATCTGGGCTTCCACAGTTTTCTTGTGTTCCCGGAGCAGCTCGCAGCGTTCCTTTAAGGTACGATCACCGTCCTGGCTGAGTTCCACAAAATTCTTTATCTGCTTGATGGACATGCCGGTGTTTTTAAGGCAGCAGATAAGGCTGAGCCATTCAAGATCGTTATCAGAATAGCGGCGGATACCGTTCCGGCTCCGGGCGACGCTGGGGAGGAGCCCTTCATTTTCATAGTACCGCAGCACATGGGGGGGAAGGGATGTTTTCTCCGATACCTGTTTGATTGTAAAAGGCAAAATCTCCCCCTTCCTCTTGACTTAAACTTAACGTTAACATTTATTATATCAGTGTTTAAACATCAAAGCAATATTCAATACAAGGAGTAATGCAAATGGCAAAAAAAGCGGTCATCACCGGTACCGCCGGAGTGCTGGGGCCCTATGTGGCGGAACATTTTCTTGAACAGGGTTACGAGGTTTTAAGCATCGACATCAAGACGCCGGCGAAGCCCTTAACCAAACACCTCAACGTGAACCTGACCCATCTGGGGGAATGTTACGAAATCCTCAAGGGGGTGGATGCGGTGGTACACCTGGCGGCCTATCCCCGGATCGGCATTGTGACCGATCAGGTTACCTTCGAGAACAACGTCATCTCCACCTACAATATACTGGAAGCGGCGGCGGGGCTTGGGATCAAAAAGGCGGTCATCGCCTCAAGCGAATCTTCCTACGGGATCGTCTTTTCAAAAAAGGGATTGAAGCCCAAGTACCTTCCCATTGATGAGGATCATCCCCAGCTGCCCGAAGACGCTTACGGTCTTTCCAAAGTGGTGATAGAAAAAACCGCCGACATGTTTTACCGCCGGGACGGCCTGCAGGTAGTTTCCATGCGGATAGGAAATGTGATCTCCAAAGAGAAGTACCTCCCCTTCCCGAATTTTATCCACGATTCAAAACAGCGGAAGAACATCCTCTGGAGCTACATCGACGCCCGGGACATTGCCAGCGCCTGCCGCCTCGCCATCGAAACCGACGGCCTGGGGTCGATGGCCATGAACCTTGCCGCAGACGACACCAGCATGGACATCAAAAGCTGCGATCTGATCAAAGCCGAATATCCCGATGTCACGGACATCCGCGGCCCCATTGACCAGTACCAGACTCTGCTGAGCAACGCCAGGGCGAAAAAATTCTTAGGCTGGAAGCCGGTCCACTTCTGGCGGGCTAACGTTAAACTCAATTAGCCGCCGTAAGAAGGATGCAAAGAATTACGGAGCCTCTCATATATCTCCGTGTCCTCTGTGGTTGATCTTCTATTCCGGGGATCCTATGCGGTTAATCAGGTTCGCCTGGTAGCCCGCGCCGAAGCCGTTGTCGATGTTCACCACCGAGATGCCGGGGGCGCAGGAGGTGAGCATTCCCAGGAGGGCGGAAAGGCCGCCGAAGGATGCGCCGTAGCCAACGCTGGTGGGCAGGGCGATCACCGGTACGGAGACGAGGCCGGCGATAACCCCGGCCAAGGCCCCTTCCATGCCGGCTGCGGCGATCACCACCCGGGCCTGTTGAATATCCGGGAGCCGGGCAAAGAGCCGGTGAATGCCCGCCACGCCCACATCGTTTATCAGACGTACCTTGCTGCCGAAAAATTCCGCGGACCGCGCCGCCTCCCGTGCAACCGGTAAGTCCGAGGTGCCCGCAGCTACCACCGCCACCAGGCCCTGCCGTTCTTCCGCTTTGCAGAAGCTCCCCACAGAAATGGTGCGGGCAAGATCGTCGTACTCCGCCTCGGGGAAGCGGCTGCGGATGCGTTCCGCAAGCTCCGGCTGGGCCCGGGTCCCCAGCACGGGAATGCCCTGTTCCCACATACGGATGATGATAGCCTCGCTTTGGTCCACGGTCTTGCCCATACAGTAAACCACCTCGGGGTAACCGGTGCGGTCGCTGCGGCGGCTGTCGATTACCGCAAAGCCCAGATCGTCGTTGTTTTCTGTCACCGGGTCTCTCCGCCGGCGGGGCCCCCCGGCGCCGCAATCCGTTCCCCTTGCGCCATGATCCGTTCCGCCTCATCAAGGGAGATACTCCTTTCGCGGGCCAGTTTGGCCCGGTCCTCAAATTCAATTTTTGACCGCAGCTTTTTTTCGCCGTAGAACACGGTCTTTTCCCGGGCACTACCGAAACTGCCGCTCAGGCTCCCTTCTTCCCGCTTCAGGGACACCCGGTTCACCCTGGTCTCCCGAAAGCCGATGGTAGCAGAATTGCGGAAGAAGGCTTCCCGCAGCAGGTCCTGTTTGGCGGGGCTGCCCAACACGGAAACCAGTGTCCCCGGCCGGGACTTCTTCATCGTAATGGGGCTAAAGGTGACATCCAGGGCGCCGGCGTCAAAGAGCCGTTCCATAAGGAAACCAAGGGCTTCCCCGGTCATGTCATCGATGTTGGCTTCCAGCAGAACCAACTCCTCCTCCTTCCAGGGTTTGCCGCCGCTTAGCGCCGCAGACGATTCTTCCCGCAAAGGCGTTTCACGCCAGGAGACCCGGAGAAAATTGGGCTTTTCCATCTTCCGGGTCCCGATGCCGTAACCGGTTTTCAGTTCCGTAAAAGAAGCGGGGCCGGTGATAAATTCATCCACACAGGAGGCGAGGATCGCGGCCCCTGTGGGGGTGGTCATCTCCTTGTTGAAGCCTCCGGTCCGGACCGGCAGGCCCTTAACCAGAATCGTTGTCGCCGGGGCCGGCACCGGGAGTATCCCGTGGGCGCATGTTACCGTACCGCCCCCCAGTTCAATTTCACTGCAAGTAATGCGGTCGGGCTTTAAGAGGTCAAGGCAAATCGCAGCCCCCACCACATCGATGATCGAATCCAATGCCCCTACTTCGTGAAAGGCGATGTCGTCCAGGGAAACCCCGTGGACCTGGGATTCCGCTGCGGCGATCCGGGAAAAAATATCCAGGGCCCGTTTTTTCGCATTGGCGCTGATACCCGACTTTTCGATTAAGCTGCGGATCTCCTTCCAGGAATTATGGCCGCCGTGATCGTGATCATGATCATGCGGATGTTCGTGGCTGTGGCTGTGTTCGTGTTCATGATCGTGACTGTGTTCGTGATCCAAAACATGGGGATGGCTGTGGCTGTGCCCGTGACCATCACTGTGCACATGGTAATGCTCTTCGTCGTGTGCAACATGATCCGCAGCGGGACCCAGGTCCACCACCGCATGGGTACCGGAGACGCTGTTCCTCTGGTCCCGGACAAAATCAAGTTTCCAGCCTTCAACGCCAAGCTTCTCAAGCTCCCGCCGCAGTTCGTCGGGATTGACCCCCAGGTCAACAAGGGCGCCAAGGGTCATATCCCCGGAAATACCGGCGTAACATTCAAAGTGCAGGGTTTTCAAATTTAACTCCTTTCATAAAGATAATGCGGGGTTCAAGCTTTTTGAGCGATAGCCCGGTTCATGTTGCCCATCACATATCCCTCAAGTTCAAAAGCCACATAGAGGAAGCCGCAGGATTTTAAGCTCCGGGAAATATCATCAAGAATTTTTTCATCGAAGAAGCGCTTTCGTTCATCGGGGGCCACTTCGATGCGGGCGATATTTTCGTGGGACCGCACCCGGAACTGGCGGAACCCGATGGACCGCAGGGTGTCCTCGGCCTTTTCGATGCGGGAAAGTTTTTCCCGGTCAATCCGCTCGCCGTAGGGAATGCGGGAGGCAAGACAGGCAAAAGCGGGCTTGTCCCAGGTTGGCAGATCGAAACGTTTGGAAAGTTCCCGCACCTCCGCCTTGTGGAGACCCGCTTCCCTTAAGGGGCTGATGATCTTGAGTTCCTCAAGGGCCCTGAGTCCCGGCCGGTAATCCCCCAGGTCGTCCATGTTGGAACCGTCCAGAACGGCGTTTATGCCCCGCTCTTTGGCGGCCTTTAATATGTTGCCGAATTCGATCTTCTTGCAGAAGTAGCACCGTTCTTTCGGGTTAGCCGCCACTTCCTCATCGATCCCCTCTTCTTCCACCAAAACATGTTCGATACCGACCCGCCTTGCGATGTCGGCGGCGCATTCAATTTCACTTTTGGGGAGCATGGGGGAAACAATAGTTACAGCTATGGCCTTGGAACCCAAAGCCGCCGAAGCGGCGTGACAAAGGAAAGAACTGTCCACCCCTCCGGAAAAGGCAACCGCCGCGCTTCCCTGGGCAGAAATCACATCCAGCAGGCGCCGGTACTTTTCGTCTATACTTACAGAACTTGCAGCATTCATCATCCGTACCTCTTATTCGTTCAGCGCGGAATTCATTTCCGCAATGCGGAATTTATTTCCGCTCAGTCCCTTCATGGGATACGGCTTGGAAACAGGTTAGCATAAAGGCGCGGGCAGGTCAACGCGCCGCAGGTGGTGAAATTCTTATAGGGCTTAGTCTGCGGCGGAGCGGGCCTTGAGTCGTTCTTTGAAAATTTCGATGGCCCTGTCGGTCATTTTGGCCAGGGGCAGCTGTTCCAGGCCGGCGATGTAGAAATGATCCTGCTGCATGGGAAGGAGAATGCGCTCGCCCGGAGCGGCAAGGATCGCCTCGGCCATCGCCGGGGTAATCTCCCCCATCATGCTGTTGCCGATAACGATGCCGATGGGGCCCAGGATAAAATCCCCATCGTTTACGGAAACCCGGATCGCGTTTTCCCCGGTGGCGCCACGGTTTGCCCCGGCCTTTACCATCCGCTCGGTGGCAACCGCATTGGTACCCAGGGCGATGATCTCGGTATCCTTCTCAATATTTTTATCAATGCTTTCCCTAAGCTTGCCGATGAGCTGAACCCCGATACCGCCGCCCATGCCGTCCACGATCACAATGGTTGTGTGTTTCATGGGTAAAAATTATACTGAATTGATGATGAACGCAATGGGTGACAGGAACGACAGAAACCTTGCCGCTACCGGGAAGGCCGGATCGTTAATTCCACATCCTTTGAGGCGAACAGATAGTTTGCGTCCCCGGGGTAGTAAACGGTTACGTAATAGGTCCCCTGTTCTATGGGGGCCCGTTCCACCCGAGTATAGTCCTTAAGGGCAGCGGCCGCTGCGGCATCCGCCATGAGCGAGGGGGAAGCGGCTTCCCGGGCCTCCCTTGAGGGGTAATAGGAAAAGGAAAGGGGCAGAGGCGGGTCTGCGCTTGCCTGTACCTGTTTGGGGTCACCGTTATAGAGGGCGCTTTGTTTTTCCTCCGCAGTAATGGTCACAAAGGCTTTCTGTATGTAGTACTCCACCTTCACATTCGGCCCCGCCGCGTAACCCTTCCCCGCAGGCCGTTCTATCCTGGCGTAGTATTGGCCCACCACAACGGGGGGCTCGGCGCTTCCCCCTTCGCCCTTCAGCAGGGCGTCCTCGCTGGGGAAATAGGTGATGATAAAAGGCGTTGTCCCTGCCCGGGAAGCCGCCGCTTCAATGGGCTGGGGCTTGCCGTTGTACTGGGTATGTTGATAGGTAGCGGAGGTGATGATAGGAGGTTCCTCCAGAACATCCTTCTGCGATTCGCAGGACAGTATCAATAAAGATGCGGCAAGAACACCGGTAATTAATCTGATCATAAAAGCTCCTTTAACTTTTTTATTATTCTTCCAGATCCGAAAGCTGGGTAGAAAGGTACCGCTCCCCGGAGTCCGGGAGGATCACCACGATGTTCTTGCCGGCGCTTTCGGGCCGGGCGGCGATTTGCAAAGCGGCCCACACCGCGGCCCCGGCGGAGATGCCCACCAGGATGCCTTCGACCCGGGCCACATTGCGGGCGGTTTCGATGGCGTCCTCGTTGGTCACCCGGACAATTTCGTCCAGGATGGAACGGTTCAGCGCCTTGGGGATAAACCCCGCGCCAATCCCCTGAATACGATGAGGGCCGGGCCTGCCGCCGGAAAGCACTGGTGAAGCGTCGGGCTCCACCGCCACAATCTTTACCCCGGGCCTCCGTTTCTTGAGCACCTCCCCCACCCCGGTGATGGTTCCCCCGGTGCCGACCCCGGCGACAAAGACATCCACTTCGCCCCTGGTGTCCGCCCAGATTTCCTCCGCGGTGCTATGCCGGTGAGCTTCGGGGTTGGCGGGGTTCTCGAACTGTAGGGGCATAAAGCTGCCGGGAATCTGGGAGACCAGTTCTTTGGCTTTCCGCACCGCGCCGTTCATCCCGTCCTTGCCGCTGGTAAGGACCACATCGGCGCCGAGCATACGGGCCAGTTTGCGGCGCTCCACCGACATGGTTTCCGGCATGGTGAGGATAAGCCGGTAATCCCGAGCGGCGCAGGCAAAGGCCAGGCCGATGCCGGTGTTTCCCGAGGTAGGCTCGATCACGACGCCCCCGGGTTTCAGCTTGCCGTCCCGTTCCGCCGCGTCCAGCATGGCCGCGCCGATGCGGCACTTCACGCTGTTCATGGGGTTAAAGGATTCCACCTTGGCAATAACGGCGCCGGGCAGCCCCTTTCCCAATTTGGCAAGCCGCACCAAAGGTGTGTTCCCCCGGGCGCCAATAATACTATCGTAAATTTTTCCCCGGACATCGGAGACGTCTGGGCTTTCGATTTTTGTTTCGCTCATATTGAATACTCACTTTCCTGATTAAGGTCATACTGAAACATGGCAAAGATCCGTTCCTGAATATCGATCAGTTCAGGATCGCTGCGGGCTCTTGGCCTTTTAACATTGATGGGGATGCGGTTACGGATACTGCCGGGGCCGGGGGAAAATATCACCACCTCGTCGGACAGGTACACCGCCTCGGAGGTATCGTGGGTAACCATCACAATGATAAGGGGGGTCGCCGCATTTTTGGTCTGATCCCAAATACGCAGAAGATCATCCTGAAGTTTTTCACGGGTCAGGGCGTCCACCGCGGCAAAGGGCTCGTCCATCAAAATAATTTTTGGTTCCACCGCCAGCGCCCGGGCCAGGGCCAGCCGCTGCCGCATTCCACCGGACAGCTGCGACGGATACTTGTACTCGGTTCCGTTAAGCCCCACCTGGCTTAAGGTGTCCCGGATACGGTCGCCCCGTTCCGCCCGGGGCACCTTCCGCAGCTTGAGGGCAAAGTTGACATTCTGGTACACCGTCATCCAAGGGAAGACCGCATAGTCCTGGAATATCATGGCTATGTCGTGTTTGGGCCGGTCCCGAAAAACCCCGTTTGCCAGAGGGGAGATAAAACGGTAGCGGCGTTTGTATTCATCCATTTCCTTGCGGGTAGAAGGGAGTGGTTCCAGCACCAGCTTGCCGTCGATGTGAATCGTCCCGTCCGTGGGGGCCTGAAGGCCCGCAAGAATTTCCAGAAAGGTTGATTTACCGCAGCCCGAAGGCCCCAACAGGGAAACGATCCTGCCGTCAGGAATAGTGAGGGACACATTCAGTACCGCGGTAAGCCCTTCCGCAAGACCCTTCTCGTTTATCACGGAGAAAAACTTAGTAATACTTTTTGCTTCTACCATTATTTCCCCCATGGAGTTTTGCTTTGCAAAACTCCCAGGTGAAAAATTGTTCCACAATTTTTCACCGGCCTACTTTCCAGATTGCGAGCTTTATTTCCACGTATTTTAAAATTTCGATAAGAAACCAGCCGATCCAGCCCAGAATCGCCATACAAACCATCATTTCGGGGATAACGAAATAATCCTTGGCCTGCCCCAAAAGATACCCAATGCCCCAGCGTCCGCCGTAGGATTCCCCGATCAGGAGCATCACCAGGCCCATGGCGACCCCGGTCTTTAAACTCATAATGATTGAACCAAAGGCATGCCAGAAGTAGACCTTCCGCAAAAGGGTAAATTCGCTGGCCCCGAATACCCGGGCCGACGCCAGGTACCGCGGGTCCGTATCCTTGATGCCCTGGTAGGTATTGAAAAGCACGGGATAAAAAATTCCGATGAACATGAGAAAAACATGCATTTTTGATCCGATGCCAAAAAAGATGATCGTCATGGGGACAAAGGCCGGGGGAGGTATGGGCGAAAGGAGCTGCCAGAGGGGCAGCACGTAGGCCCGTATTTTTAAATTCCACCCCATAAGGAGCCCGATGGGAATTGCCAATGCCACCGCAATGCCAAAGGCAATAAAAAAGCGGCCCATGCTGTAAAGAATGTGAAACACCAGCTGCTTATGCCAGAGCATAAACCAGAACCGCTTTGCCACGGTGCTCAGTGAGGGAATAAGGCTTTCGGGAATGACGTTCCACCGGGGCAGAAATTCCCACAGTAACAGTAAGGGAATGAATATGGTGAGAAATTCCAGTGAAAAGAAATTCCCCAGGGAATTTTTGAAGAAGCCGCCTAATTCAAGCAGGAAGCGGCGGAATCCCCTGGTCTCGTATTGATCAGACATGACGGCTCCAATATTAACCACAGAGGACACGGAGATTTTACACAGAGGACACGGAGAAGAAATTAAATTTTCTTCCTCTGTGTTCTCTGTGGTTTCTCTTCTTCTACCAGGTAATACCTTTGAACTCAGATGCGAACAGTGCGTCGCCGGGGTTCTTCTCAATCGTGCCCTGGTTCACCAGTGCATCCGCATAACCCTTAAGGCCCACCGTATCCAGTTTAGTCTGGAAACCAAGTTTAGGATTACTGTTGACAATGGCCTGCCGGGAAACATTGGGCACATACTTTTGGGCAATGGCCACAATATCATCCGCAATGGGGTTGGCCCGGATCAGCTTGTCCGCTTCCTCAATGGCTTCCACAAAGACCTTGGCATCCCCAAGCCGCTCTTTCACAAAGGCCACATTGGCGTTGATGGTCCGGCAGGGGGGATTCTCCCCGGCCAGGTTAGGATCGGTTTTGCCGTCGCTGTTGGCGTCGGAATGGCCGTCAAAGATGGTCTTGTATTTGGCATTCCCTGCGGCATCCTTAAGGAGCAGGGCTTCCGCCACAAAGGGCTCTTCCAGGATGGCGCCCCGTACCGCGCCCCCTTCCAGGGCTGCCAGAGCCGCGCCGGGGGCCAGGGCCACCAGTTCAAATTCGGTGCTGTACTGACTCTTGAGGGCATCCCGAATGGCGATTACCGCGCAGCAGGTATTGGAAAGCCCCGCAAGCTGGTAATTCTTGAGATCCCCGGGGTTCTTTACCGGGCTGTTCACGGGAACCACCAGTACCGAAGTACAGGGGATTTTTACCTGGGAAATGATGGTGATACTCTGTCCCCGGGCGATGGGGGTGATAACCCCGGTGGGGCAGTTTAAAACGATGTCCGCCTCGCCGCCCACCACCGCCGCCACGCCGGAATTGGTCTGCTGGATTTCAACCTCAAGGCCCCGGTTTTTAAACAGACCCTTTTCGTAGGCCACGTACAGGTTCAGGTGATGGGTCGAATTGGCATCCGCCACAATGACCTTTTTGCCCGACAGGGCCGGAGCCGCCGCTGCGGGCTGAGCCGCAGGAGCCGCAGTTCCCGTATCCGATTTTCCCTTGGCCCAGACCGCCGCCGGCAGCAGGGCAAGCAACAGTACCGCCGCCATCAGGACCTCCAATTTGTTACACTTTTTCATACAAACCTCCTTAAATCCTAGTAATACGATAGATTTAATCTAACCAAAGACAGAAAACTTGTCAAGAGAATTTCAGAATTTTTCAGTAATTTTAAATTCGTTTCGCTATGCTATACACTTTACCATTCGCGTTTTTGGGGCGGAGCCAGTATCTCTATCGTTTGACCGGGGTGTTCAATGACATACAGTCCCTGTTTCAGGGCATATTCACGAACCCCCTCTTCAATGAGCGCTCCGGCCACGCCGCTTATATATTTCCGCTTATCCTCATGAGCATCCGCATGATGCCGCAGGGTGTCCATCCGTTGCAGGTGTTCCTTCACATCTGTCTTTGTCAGGTTCGTTTTTACTTCTACTACCATGGCATAGTCACCATCTTCCAACAGTATGTCAATTTCCGCCACAACATTGTTTTTTTCGTCTTTTATTTTATGGTTGCGGGAAATGTGGTCAAACCGGTACCCCTCAGCATTAACCTTTTCAACGATATTTGATGCGGTTAAATGCTCAATGAGTTCTCCCAACCGGTTGCCCAAGCGGCTTATCTGCCGATCCGTCTCTGCCATTCGCTGGTCTGTCTCCCGGATCATCTCCTGGAACTTCCGCTCCGACTCCTGGAGCCGCCGGTCAAATTCCCTGCCACTTTCCTGGAACATCTCCCAGACTTTCTCAAAGGTCAGCCCCTTCTCATATTCTGCTGTTACTGCCATGCTATGTCCCCACTCAATATAGTATACCCCAAAAACGACCGCCGGACAATTGTATTACCCGCCCTCTAAACAAAATAGGGTATCCGGCGTCACCCAGAATTCGCGTTTCTCTTCCCTAATAAAGAATAAAAACCGCTAAACCAGGGCCAGGGCTTCCGCCGGAGACCCCAGCGCCAGATCCGCCTCCGCCTGCATGGCGGGCCAGTCCGCACAGGCGCCGTCATGGATTGCAACAAAGCCCATCCCTGCGGCCCTGACGCCCTTGAGCGCCCCATACATATCCTCGAAAACCACGCAGGATTTCGGCGCCAGCCCAAGCCGGGACGCGGCGGCAAGCCAGATGTCGGGAAAGCCCTTGTCCCGTTTTACTTCGTCGGTATAAACAATTGTGGAAAAGTATTTTCTGATATCATGCCGGTTCAGCGCCGCTTCGCAGCAGGCAGGGAAGCAGGAACTGGCTATTGCAAGCCTTATCCCCCGCCCCGCCAGGGCCCGCAGCAGTTCCGCAGCCCCCGGCTTTAAGGGCAGGCTCTCCCGGTACTGCCCCAGAACCATGGCCTCCCATTGGGCGATTATGTCTTTCGGCTTAATGGTTATGCCAAAATGACGTATCACATATTCGGCCGCCTGGCCCAGGGTCAAGGAAGAAAGGTCCCCCTCCAGCCCCGGGGGAACCGAAGCCGCATCCGCGCCCCCCGCAAGCAGCCAGTCCCGGCAGACATGATCCCAGACATGCATGGAATCGATCAAAGTACCATCCAGATCGAAGATCGCCCCCGCGTATTGGCCTATAGACTTCAACATTGTGAATCCTTGTACTCTTAATACATGATACCCCGATTATGGGCTTGTTTCAATTACGCATTACTTTGTGCTATACTTTTCCAATGGCAGCTACAGTGGACGATAAAAAAGTAATCTATTCGATGTACCGGGTTTCCAAAAAACACGGAACCAAGCAGGTACTCAAGGATATCAGCCTCTCCTATTTTTACGGGGCCAAGATCGGGGTGATCGGCCTGAACGGCTCGGGAAAGTCCAGTCTCTTAAAGATACTGGCCGGGGTGGATACGGAATTTGCCGGGGAAGCGTCGATTAGCCCCGGTTTTACCATCGGCTTCCTGGAACAGGAGCCCCACCTTGAGCCGGGGAAGACCGTCAAGGAGACCGTATCCGAAGGGGTCCAGGAACTGGTGGACCTGCTTAAGGAATTTGACGCGGTAAGCGAGGCCTTTGGGGAGCCGGATGCAGATTACGACAAGCTGGGGGCCAAACAGGCGGAGCTGCAGGAAAAGATCGAGGCCGCCGATGGCTGGAATCTGGACAGCCGGCTGGAGCTGGCCATGGACGCCCTCCGCTGTCCCGCGGGTGA
The DNA here is from genome assembly GCA_025997875.1 of Spirochaetia bacterium. Lineage (GTDB taxonomy): Bacteria > Spirochaetota > Spirochaetia > Treponematales > Breznakiellaceae > BNUT01. The sequence goes on along the minus strand of BNVE01000040.1, from coordinate 14,922 downwards.
CGAGGTGGTGGACCACCTTTCCGGGGGTGAACGCCGCCGGGTGGCCCTGTGCCGGCTGCTCCTTAAAAAGCCCGACATTCTTCTGCTGGACGAACCCACCAACCACCTGGACGCGGAAACCGTGGCCTGGTTGGAACACCACCTGCGGGAATACGTGGGGACCGTCATCGCCGTCACCCATGACCGGTACTTTTTGGACAATGTGGCGGGCTGGATTCTGGAACTGGACCGGGGCGAGGGCATCCCCTGGAAGGGCAACTACTCGCTCTGGCTGGAACAGAAGGAAAAAAGGCTGGCCCTGGAAGAAAAGGGTGAAAGCGAGCGGCGCAAGCAGCTGGCCCGTGAACTGGAATGGATACGCATGAGCCCCAGGGGGCGGCACGCCAAGAGCAAGGCCCGGATCACCCAGTACGAAAAACTCTTCCAGGACGATGAACGGGAAAAGGTCCGGGATAACAAGATCACCATTCCTGCGGGACCCCGGCTGGGGCAGCTCGTCATCGAAGCAAAAGAACTGTCCAAGGCCTTTGGGGAAAAGGTCCTCTTTGAAAACCTCGAATTTACCGTCCCCCCCGGGGCCTGTGTGGGCATCATCGGGCCAAACGGCGCGGGAAAGTCCACCCTCTTCAAGATCATCACCGGGGAAGAACAGCCCGGCGGCGGAACCCTGCGCCTGGGGGACAGCGTCAAACTTGGCTATGCGGACCAGATGCGGGGCAGCCTGGATAAGGACAAAACCGTTTGGGAACAGCTTTCCGGCGGCCTGGACATTATCAAACTGGGTTCGGGTCAGGGGGTGACGGCCAAGGAGGTCAACTCCCGGGCCTATTGCAGCTGGTACAATTTTTCCGGGGCGGATCAGTCGAAGAAGGTCGGCGTCCTTTCCGGGGGGGAGCGGAACCGGCTCAACCTGGCCCTGATGCTCAAGGAAGGGGCCAATGTGCTCCTCCTGGATGAGCCCACCAACGACCTGGACGTAAACACCCTGCGGGCCCTGGAAGACGCCCTGGACACCTTTGCCGGGGTCAGCCTGGTGATCAGCCACGACCGCTGGTTCCTGGACCGCATCGTCACCCACATCCTGGCCTTTGAAGACGGCGAAGTGATCTGGTATGACGGCAACTGGTCCGAATACGCCGAATGGCGGAGGCAGAAACTGGGCGCCGCCGCCGACAGCCCTCACCGCTACGTGTACCGGAAGTTAGAACGTTAGTAAAGAATAAAAATATCCACGAATTACACGGATTACTCTTTGTCCCTTCTTCTTAATCCGTGTTCCTCTTCTCTTCCTCTAAACGCTAGACCTGCCCTGCAAGAAAAGTCGCGTCCGTATCGGTAAAGGGTTTGCCGTAGAGAAATTCAAACAGGAACCGCATGTCCTCGGGCTCCATGTCCAGAAAATGGCAGCCGTAGTAACCATGGGATTTATCCTGGAAGCGGCGGGCGATCCTGGCGTTGGTATTGACGGCGCGCTTCTCGGTGGAAAGCTTAACCAGGAGCTCACTGTCCGGCAGCAGCGCCGAGGCAAGCCCCGAGTGGGGATAGGCAAAGAGCAGCCCCGAGGCGCTGATATCGATAACCTTTCCCTCAAAAGGTTCATTGGCAAGTTTGCCCTGATCAAAATAACCGTTTATCTTGAGGGAATAGGCCAGCACCTTGGCAAACTGGTAGAGGGTATCTATCACGGTGTAATCAAAGGGGAGCTTGCCCCTCTGGTTGATCCAGGTATGGACATAGCCGATCACATATTCCTGAAAAAGAATGGGAACCCAGAGGTCGGAAAAAATACCGTTGTCCAATTTTGCCCTGAAAAAACGGGAGGCAGACTCGTCCACAAAAGTCAGGTCTACCCCGGTGCTTTCCAGATACCGCTTGAACATATCATTGGTAACAAGCCGCTTCCGGGGATAGGGATCTACCGTGGGAAAAGTGCCCTCTGTTGAAGAGAGAAACAGGGTCTTGCCGGTTTCGGCGATAATCCGCTCTTCGGTGGTAGAAGGTTTTACATCCTTAAAAATCACCATCTTATAATCGCTGGCGTATCCCTTAACCCAGAGGGCCATCTGCTCAATAAGGCCCGAAAAGTTCTTTGGATCGAGGCTCCGGACAAAATCCCCGATGTCACCGGATTCGTATTCAGCCACCTTGGGGAAGGAAAGCTTGTACCGGTCTCCCAAAAAGGTAAATTGCACTTTAATATCCGAAGGGGCGTCTATCCGCGAGTAGGAGCGAACCAGGTTTTTGTAGAGAAGTTCCGGCGCATTCGCAATAATAAACCCATTCTTGAGGGAGCTTATCTCAATGGTAAAGATGATCACCTGTCCCCGGAAATCAAACATCAGGTCCATCTTGCTTCTGTTCTTTAAACGGTTGATCGTCCGGTTAGGCTTAAGGAAAATTTCCGCCTTGGCGGGCCTGTCCATGATAAGGGTATATTCGCTGCGATCCCGCAGGTACATGATAGGGATCTGCTCATCGTAGAGCACCTTGAGGAGGAAATCCTTTTCGATACGCTTAACCGGTGTCGCCATAATCCATCCTAAAAAAAACGTTCATAAGGGGGAAGATCAAAGGAGGGACCTTCCTGCCTTTCATCCAGGCTTAGGGGAATCTCAAGGATCAGATCGTCAAACTGCCAGGGAGGGGCTTCCCCTTCCGCGCCGGCTCCTCCATCGGGGCCGGAAGCCGGATTTCCCCTCCGGATGTACAATTCGCCGGCGATCCCCTGTTCCCGGCCCATAAAACGGACCAGAAAAGAAATTCCCCCGTCCGCTTCTTCCCGGCCGCCCCCCAGCCTGAATTTGAGGGGTTTAATCCTCCCAAGGCTCGAAAAAAGGATATCCAGGGATGCGCTGTCCATGGCAGATAAAACCTTTGCGCCTCGGGATTCCGCAACAAAGGCCGACAGCACATCCCGGGCAAAACGATAGGCATCCCCGGAGGCTTCCCCCTGGCCCAAAACGCCGATAACCGTATCACTGGGATACCGGGCGGCCTCTCCCCGCTGGGGCCGCATTAAATCTTCCGGAATAGTACCCCGGCTCTGGGTTGTTCCATCCTGGGCAAACACCCATCCCGCAGGACAGAGGCAGCTTATAATCAGAATCAGGGCAACTGTTTTTTGTAACATACAGTTTATATAAATTAACATAATTCGTCCCGGATATGGAAGATAGCTTGAATCTGCTGGTCCCCCCCTGTATGATACCTTATGGGGGATACTATTTTTTCGGCGCTGGAGGAAGGTTATACCGACCCCATACGGGATGTCCTGTGGGGGCATATTTACCTGACCCCGGCCCTTGCAGCCTTAATCAAATCAGCTCCTTTTATGCGGCTTTCCCGCATTTCCCAGCTCGGCCCGGTCAGCGGCGTATACCCCGGGGCCACCCATACCCGGGCCAGCCATTCCATCGGGGTATACCATCTGGGCAGGCGGCTGCTCATCAACCTTACCGAACGGGGCGCCGGGGACTGGCTTACGCCGGAAGGGGCGCGGTCCTTCCTCTGCGCCTGCCTGCTTCACGATCTGGGGCATTTTCCCTACACCCATTCCCTCAAAGAACTGCCCCTGGAATCCCACGAGTCCCTGACCGGAAAGGCCATCCTCGCGGAGCCCCTGAAAAGCCTGATAGGGGCCGCCGGAGCGGACCCCGGCTTTACCGCCGCCATTGTGGACACGTCCCCGGGCGGCAATGGCGGCGCGGGGGGAATGGATGGCAGCACAGAGCTCCTTTTTTACCGAAAACTGCTTTCCGGATGTCTCGACCCGGACAAACTGGACTACCTGAACCGGGACGCCCGGTACTGTGGGGTCCCCTACGGCGCCCAGGACGTGGATTTTATCCTTTCCCGGCTTTATCCCGACCAAAAACGGGGGGTGGATATCGATTCCCGGGGCATTCCCAGCGTAGAATCCATCCTTTTTTCAAAATATCTGATGTACCGTACGGTCTATTGGCACCATTCGGTCCGTTCCGCCACCTCGATGATCAAAAAAGCCCTGCTCCGGGGGCTGGAAACCGGGGTAATTGCCCCGGAGGAGCTCTATAACCTGGACGATCAGAGCCTTTTCTCCCTGATGGAAAGCCGATCCGGAAAATCCCCCCTCTTTTCCCTGGCCGCAAAGGTCCGGGAGGGGGCCCTGTTCAGCCTGGCAGCGGAATTTCCCTATAACGAAGAAGACCATGCGCCCTTGTTGGACATAAAAAACCGTTCCGCCCATGAGAATGCCCTGGCCGGGAAGCTGAGCGCCGCCCTGGGCAAAACAATATCCGGCGAAGACCTGGTTATCGATGTACCCGAACCCTTCACCCTTGAAACAGGACTCTATGTCCGGGGGGAGGAGTGTTATTTTGCCGAAAGTTCCAGCGCCTTTAAGACGGAAACGGTAGGATCTTTTGTAAAATCCCTCTACGTTATCCGAATATATGCAGACAAATCCCTTGAATCGGTGATAAAATCCTATTCAGGGTTGAAAAACATCTTGCATATAAAGAGAAAATGATTACAGTTATAGTAATGGTTATGGAGGTTGTTTGATTATGGAACTGCACAATGCCGCAGAAGATATTGTTTTATCCCAGGTAAATGAAATTTTTAACACCCTTGAAAGAAATAAAGATGTTGAAACACCCTGTACCTGCGATCAATGCCGCATGGATACCGTTTGCTATGTACTCAACCGGACAACACCCCACTACATCGTTTCAAACCGGGGAGTAGCCCGTGTGGAACAGGAAACTATCGAAAAACAGCAAAAAGAGGTGGATATCACCACCCTGATTTATGAGGGGATTGGCCGGATCAACCACAACCAGCGACCCAATTTTACCCATGGCGCAGCCATCGCCGGCAACCATCTTCCGGTATACAATATCCCTACCATCGTGGGACGGCTCTTTGACGGCGCCAACTTTGCCCCCGTTTCGGGGGTCAAGGTAGAACTCTACCGCAACGGCGATCTGGTAATTATGAAGGATGGCAACTGGCAGAACCCCTACCACCTGGTCCACAATATCGAAGGAACCTTTACCTTCTGGCCCAATCCGGTTCCCGCAGAATCTGCCAACAGGCACAAGGTTTTTGAATTTACCGTCAGGGTCGAATCCCCCGATTTTGAAACCCTGAACCACTTTTTCAAAATCCCGGTAATCAGCGACATTGATACCACCAGCGCCTTCTCCCTGGCCCGGACCGTCAAACTGCCGGATCTCTATCTGTTCCCCCCGGGTGGCGACGAGGACGACGACCTTCTGTAAACTTTGCATCAAGCCTTTTACGGGATGTAGCCTAGTGGCTAAGGCACCTGGTTTGGGACCAGGTATGTCTTTTCATAACTCCTTATATTATATATAGTTATGAAATACCATCCTTCCCAAAGGTCAAGTGGAGGTCAAGTCCCATGTCCGCCCTACAATATCACGCATTCCGAAAGCCCAAAATTCTGAAAAGTGGAAAAACAGTCCATCGCTGGTACTATTATTATGTAGACCCGGATACCGGCAAACAGATCCAAAAATCCTGCGGCAAGGCCGTGCGGAACCGCCAGCAGGCGGAGGATTATGTCCGCACCCTTCCCCCGCCGCCCAGGGCGGCCCTGCGAGGTTCAGCACCGACCGCTGTGGGTGATCCCCATGTGAAACCCGTCCGGCTGGCAAATAATCCCGATATGCTGGTGCGGGAAATCGCCGAAAATATGTTTATCCCCGGCAGCGAACACATCAATCGGCGCACCCAGCTTAAAAAATCCGTGAGCATGGAAGTCCTATTGGCAAAGCGTGTTTTTATCCGTTACATCATCGAAATTTGGGGAGACCGGATGCTCCGCTCTCTTGAATTGGACGAGGTGATGAATTACCTCTTCAGTGTCGACCGCTCCGGATCGTGGAAAAACCAATATATAAGCGCCCTGAACGAGGTCTACCAGGAAGGGCAGTTTTTAGGCTGTAAAATCTTCAAGCCGGACTTTCCCACCATCGGCAAAGTCCACAATAAGGCCGATATCCTCACCGAGACCGAATTGGAACGTTTTTTCATACCGGAAAATTTCTCCCCGGACTTTTTCTTTTTGTTTTTTCTATGCTCCCTTTCCGGCGGCCTCCGCCTGGGCGAAGCCCGTGCCATGCGAGTCAAGCAGGTTGTTTTTGATAAAAAGGCCATTATCGTTGACGGATTTCTAAAGGACGATGGGCGCAGGACGGTTTACAACAAGCGGGGATCACCGGAACACCCAAAGCTCCGTGTCGTGCCGTACCCCGACCTTACCCTTCAGTTTTTGAAAGCCCACATAACCCGTAACACGCTCCAGCCGGAAGATTACCTCTTCACCTATCGTGGAGAGCCAATTTCCAAGTCCCTGGCGGAACACGCTTTTACCCGCGCCCTTATCAGCGCCGGTATAGCCCATGATAAGGAAACCCTCAAAGCCAATGGAAGCTGGCGGAGCGGCCACGTCCAGGTCAAGAAAAACCTGATACCGGGCGGGCGGCGGCTCATCCCCCACTCCCTGCGGTATACCTATATAACCCGCATGAGCCGGGACGTCGACGCACATAACCTCCTGAAAATCACGGGCCATGAGTCAACGAGCATGATTGATTACTATAACCGGAAAAATCTGGAGATGGCTCTGGCGGCTATTCCTGACACGGATATCGCCACCAAAGCCCTCTTGCCAAAGACCATCAAGGCCGTATAACTCGGAAGGGGGGGATTCGAACCCCCGATTATGAGTTCCCAAAACTCACGGCATAACCACTAGCCCACCCTCCGCCGTGCCTCTTTACAGTATCCGTATTCCTTTAAAACGTCAACAAGCCGGAAAGCGTAACGCCCCGACCGTGTGAGCGCCGTTCTGTCGACGCATGGCTCTGGCTATAACCTTGGCCCCAGCCTACCACGGTCTGCGTATTGATGGAGCCTTCCCATTTTTTGTTTGTTTATGATATATCCTATAGGTGTTACACGTTACACTTTTTCTTAATAAAATGAGTTAATAATATAAAAATAAAAAATGTATTGTTTTAATAACTATTAACCAAACAATATAAATTTTTATTTATAAGAATGGTATTATGACATTCTTAAAAAAGCGTAACCCGTAACCGTCCGGAACGGATCAGGCTTGCCCTGCCTTGGTATGGCGGGCGGGCGGATTAGGTACTGTGCCGCCCCCCACCCCCATGTGCAATTATTAGGCGAGCCCTGCTTTCTGTGATTTGCCCGCTAATTTTTTTTATAGGGCAATAAAAAAGCAATACAAGTTAATAGCTTGTTGCCTTTTATCCGGCTTTACTTTGTACTATGGCCGAAGTGAAACCAGCGGAATTTGCACGGATTTGCGGAGTAGCGCCGTCCGTGATTTCGCGGAAAATAAAGAACGGAACGCTCATCAGGAACACAGCGGGCTTCCTGGATACCGAAAATCCGGTCAATTCCCGCTATGCGTCAAGGCGGCGTCTGAAGAGCAATAATCAAGCCCTGGAAAGCGTCGACGTGGAAGCGGGAAAAAAGCCGCCACCCATCGATTTCACTTCCATCTCAGAATATGAAATCGCCGAATACGCTGGCCTCCCCCAGCGCCTGCTAGGGCTTACGCTCCGGGAGCTTGTGATTAAATTTAAGGGCATGGACGGCATGGATCGGTATGTCAAAATGCTTCGGGATTTGAGTGCCGCCGATGAGAAGGATCAGAAAGTCCAGGAGCGCCGTCTCCAGCTTGTTGAAAAGGACTTTGTTATTGCACGGCTTTTTCAATACCTGGACGTGCTAATGCGGCAAATTTTGGAATATCCCGAATCCGCCGTGGACGGGATCATTGCCCTGGTGCAGGCCGAAGGCGGCGCGGTGCGGCAGGAGGTAAGCCGCACGATGGAGATTGGCCTTTCACGGATCATCAAGGACTCCAAGGATCAGATCATAAAAGAATTATCCGGCCTGCGCTCCAAGTACCAGGAAAAAGACGGCCTAGACGAAAAAATAAAAGAGGCTGTTGCCGAAGCCATAGAGGAGGATTAATTATCAATATGAATAAAAATTTTTTATTCGTTTTAATCAGCGTTATGAGTTTATCCATCATTGCCTGTAGGTCAAAAGACCCGGAGACTTTACGGCAAGAAACAACACCCCTGCAATTGGCAGCCGATGAGGTGGGCTTCTGGGAGCGCCTTGTAGAAATCGAATGTCGAAAAGGCGTTGCTAGTCCAGAAAGATCGGCGCTTCGCGCCGACAAGTTTATATTGGAATTACGAAAGCGCAATGGCCGAGACTGATTCTCTTTACAAAAAAAATATATATTCTGGGGATATTGATTTTCTGACTGATCAGATTAGTAAAATCACGGACTCCCTTCATCACGAAATACCATCCGAATTTGTAGAGCGAGTCCGGTATATGACCAGCGACCTCACACCCTTCCCCGGCAAATTCAGCTTTGAAAAATTTCCTTACTTCAGGGAGATCGTGGATTGTTTTTCCCCGCTGTCATCTACCCAGGAGGTCGTTCTTATGAAAGGAAATCAGATGGGAGCGACCACCGCCGTGCTGGAGACCGTTCTGTTATATAACATTATGAGCGATGCCAAGGCGCAGATGTATGTTACCGCCGATGCCGGACTCATGCGGACTTCGGTTCAGGTGCGAATAGAAAAAATGATCGATAACGCTGGAGCCCGCGATTTGATATTTTCACAGGCGCGAAAAAAAAGGGGGAGCCGGAACACCGGAGATACGGCCATCGCCAAAGAATACCCTGGCGGATATCTCCACTGCTTCGGCGGTCGCAGTCCAGCCAGGTTCTGTGGGCTTTCCTATCCCTGCGCCTTGGCGGACGAGGTTGATGCGTTCCCTGACAGCATCCCAAAGGAAGGCACGGTCGTTGACCTTGTGCGGAACCGCACCAACGCATACACCGGAAGTAAGCGAAAAATCTTCTGGGCATCAACGCCATTGGTCAAGCAAACATCAAAAATCGAAACGCTCTACAATGCCGGTGATCGCCGGAAATTTCTGGTGCCCTGCAAACACTGCGGAACCATGCAAGAGCTTGTCTGGCACAGCAAAAACGAAAGCGGTTACACCTGGGGGATCGTGTGGGAAAATGACGAGGACTCTGAGCCGAAATATGAAACGGTCGGATACAAATGCAGTAATCCTGAATGTGGCAAGATAATGAAAAACTATGACAAGGCGATCATAATTCCCCGCGGGGAATGGCGGCCCACGGCAAAGCCAACAGCGCCCAACACTAGGTCTTATCATATCACGCCAATTTATAACCCGCCCGGTATGTATAGCTGGGAAGATTTAGTCAGGCAATGGGCGGAATGCTGGGACATAAAAAACAACCGCCTCAAGGATAAAGAAAAATACCGGATTTTCAGAAATACCAAACAGGGCCTTACCTTTGAGGAGATGAGCGGCAAACAGATCCAATACGAGCGGGCAATCCAATTCCGCCGCACCGGATTCATTTTGAAAAACAACGAAGACGGCCTGACCGCCCGCGGCGTTCCCAACGATATCGCCGTGCAGGATTCCGGTTCCCCTATCCTCTTGCTAGTGGCATCCGTTGACGTACAGGATGATTGTCTTTACGTCGACGTGAAGGGATATTCCGCGGGCGGCGTAACCTGGACGCTTGAGTTTGAGGAGATAAAAGGGAACACCGCCGAATTCAATGGCGTTTGGGATAAGCTGGATGCCATAATCGGCGGCAAGCGGTATGTAGGAACGGACGGTAAAGTATATCGCATTCAAATAACTTTTATCGACTCCGGCCATAACACCGATTATGTTTATGAATACGTGAAGCGCCACTCCAGCGGCGTCTTTGCCTGCAAAGGACGGGATAAGCTGGCGGCGGGGGAGACCTATCAATTCTTCAGCAGCGCCGCCCAGGAAAAAATAGGATTCTCAAATGCCGTACACATCAACACCTTTAAATTAAAAGATAAAATCAGCGCCTCCCTTACCTCGTCATTTTGGATTACCGGCCAGCCACAGCCAGCATGGTATCCGAATTTTAGAGAGGATTTCCGGGACGATTATTTCAGGCAGTTTGAATCTGAAGTAAAAGAGGAACAAAAAAATTCAGTAACAAAGCAGTTTATTGGAATCATCTGGAAAAAGAAATTCGGCGCAGAGAACCACGCATTTGATACCTACGTTTATAATCTGGCGGCATTGGAGCTTCTGGCCGAAGGCTGGTGCAAGGAGCATCTCGGCCTTCCGGCCCTGGACTGGTCGGCCTTTTGGGAATTGGCAAAGCAGGGGGAATTCTACCGGGAGCCGGGCTAAGGATGGAGTGGAATCTTTGTAATTTTCAATTCCCGTTGTGTATGGAAATAAAACTATCAAGGATTTCCTGCCAATCATTATGATTTCTAAGAGAAACATCATAGTTTGCATAGAAATCATTTTTTTCTGACATGGCAAAAATACCAAAAATTGAACTGAGTGGTTCTGTAATTCCGGTATACACATTTCTTCGCTTGTCTTTATTCTTGGCGTCCTTAGTTGCAAGTAAAAAAAGATGGCCTATTTCATGGGCTATATAATCCCGTAATTGCTTCTCTGTCCAAGAAGCATTGCAGTTATTGTTATAATTTATAACAAATCTACTGCCCTGAAAATAGTCAGCACTTGCCTGTTTTTGACCTGGGCTGATTCTTTTATAGGGCTCACAGATAACTCTAAAGCTATCGTTTTTCAATTCTTTGCGGAAATAGCACTCCATTCCACGCATGATATGGGCAAGACATTGCTCACGAAGACATGGAGAAAATTTTTTATAATGCTCATACAGATCTTGCACCGATTCTCTTTTTACTTTAAATGCAGAAGCAATTTTATCAAGCTTAGGGCCGTCAATTTGAAACTCTGTTGTCATTATTACTCACCTTTAAGTTGAAAAAAATAACCCCCCATAATTGAGAGGTACTTTATTGGGTGTCCCCAAAATTGCATTGTAAATGCGAAAGGACGGTTTAGAAATTCTGCTTATCCCGAACCGCCCTAACTCAATTTAACGCCACGAACCTGTTAAGAACATGGAGCGTACAGTCAAATATTGGCTCTGAAGCTCCTTTTCATCTTCCGGTTCTGTTTTCCCGGCATAAAAGGTTTGAGGGCTACCCCGGCAGACACCGAGGTACTCTATTCGTGTCCTGTAATCCGCCTTGTGGAACTTGCTAAAAATAGCATCCACCTGTTCTTCAGTTCTGCATTTTTTCAGCGAACTGACCAGTAAAGGATTGTGCATAATTCTCCTTGCTCCTTGATATTTTTTAGGTTTACAACCTAGATTTACTTAGAATATAACATAACTTAAAATAGGTGTCTACATAATTTTCCAGGGCATGTCAATATATAAGTCGAATTTTTACAAAAAAACCTGCTTTTTTACCCCAACAGCCCAAAAAATGGGCGTTTCAGCCTTTGTCCACCCCTCAAAGAGTAAAAAACCTCTATTTTTCATCCCCAACAAACTCAAAAACATCGCTCGGCTGGCAATCTAGCGCCTTACAGATACGCTCTATCACATCCAGTCCTACCTGCTCTCCCTTTGAGAATTTTGCCAATGTGTTTGTGGTTATACTAGCCATTTTAATCAAATCTGTCCTTTTTAAACCTTTTTTGATCAATAAGTGCAATAAAGGCTCGTAAGAAATACCCATTTTTGTACCTCATCTATATTATCTGAGAATTATTTGAAAATGTCAATGTTTTTTTGATAAAACTCTTGACACTTTGAATTATTCAATATATATTTGATATATTCAAATATACGGAGGTTTGAACATGACCGAATTTGAGGCTAGACGCCAGAAGTTTGAAGACCAGTATGCCGACCTTTTCGGCATCGGCATTTCCCTGCTGGGGGCGGATAGCGAGCTGCCCATGGAGAAAATCAGGGTTTTAAGGGCTTTTCTTGCCCAAGGGTACTATGTCTTTGCTGAAAAGTACGCCTTAGCAGGTAAAACATCCATTGCGGACTGGATGAACGGCCAGTCTTTACTATACGGCGTGAACGCCGGAAGGGGAAAAAATGGCTAAAATTTATCAGTTTCCGCCGTCCGATTCCTTACGGGGGCGCCCCCCTTTGGATACTTCCCGGATAGCCTCTAAAGACGCTTCAGGGTATATAGCCTGTTGGGTCAAGGGCTTTATACCGGCTTTATTTAACCGTAGGTATACGGCGTGTTCACTGATACTCAGTTCTTTAGATAATTCTTGTATTGTATACCCATTCATACACTAATAGTCACTGAAAACTAAAAAAAAGTCAAGAAAATATTATCAAAGGTTATTGACAAACATGAGATTTTATTTTACTATGTTTTTTATAAGGAGATAGAAAATGGCTAAAATTATTCAATTCCAGCAATTCTGGGAGCGGTACCAGATCCCGGTACAGCACCCCAATCCGCCCCCGTCCCGCAGAAAGAAGTCCATCATCATTTCCGCCATGCCCGATGAGCCTTTCCCTCTCGGCCATCAGGACTTCCGGCCCATCCTCCAGCGGGATGGCCTTATCCTCCTGTCCTGGGCGCTCTGGGAAAACTGGGGGGAAGAGGAAACGCTTGACCAACGGTATATCGTTACCTGGATTACCACCGGGGAAAGAACCCACCGCCATTTGGCCACCGGGCCAATCTCCAAAGAAGAACTGTCTACAGCCAACCCCGAGCGGCGGGGAGACTATTTTTTCTATCAGGGAGGTTATGGAAGCCGTGCCGACATAAGCTCCTGCTATGAAAAGGACATAGCCGATTATGTGTATCTTGCCGCCCCCTACGATTTGGGCAGGGAAACCATACCGGGCTTTATAAGGGTACTCAAGGCGCTGGGCTCAACGGTGGACTTTACCCTTCCCCTCTCGCTGGGAAGGATAAAACAGGCCAAAGCCCAAGCACAGGAATATCTTGAGAAATTTGCGTCGACAGAACCGGATAGAAGTATAAGGCGGAGCGAAGCATGATCGAAAATCTATTTACCCGGCGTGAACTGCCGGAGAAGCCCCAGGGCAAGCCGGTGTATATGGCCGATACAACCGGGAGGGTACTCAAAATCGTCCGTGAACAGGACTTGGGCGAAGGTGTTTTTTGGCTGGTGGCCGAGGAAGAACCGGTCTATAACGTTACCGAAAGCGAGGGAGCCAAAGTAGAATGTAATTTTCCAAAAAGTTAATAGCTTGTACCCCCGCACCCTGGCTAGGCTGGACTTATGGCCATACTTGAACCCAACCATCCGGCGCTTGCGGGAAACTTTAAAACGGCCTATAAGGATCTTGCCAAAGAGACCCTGATAATCCTCTACGAACTTGACAAGGCCATCATCGCCCTGACCCGCGAGGGCCTCAAGAGCTTTTCTCTGAACACCGGCCAGACCAGCCACAGCGTCACCCAGCAGGATTTACCCATCCTGATCCAGCGGCGGGCGGACCTGGTCAAGCAGCTTGAGCACTTCGACGAGATGTCAGGCGGCGGCGTTCCCCCGGCCCATGTACAGGTGGTGCCGATATGTTAGGGCATAGGGAAATCCCCGGCGCTGGCCGCAGCGGGCGGGAACTGGATGACGTTCTGGCCTACTTCGTGCGGAACGCTATCTCGGACGTTTTTGACGGCGATAAATTCCCCAACAGTTTCGGCATCACCCATGATTATATGTGGGAGAACGGTGTCGATTATTGGACGCTCCGCCATCGTTCTGTTCAGTTGTATGTGGAAAACCCCTATGTTTCTGGCATCGTAAACCGGATGCTCAGAAACGAAATATTTACCGGGATCATACCGGAGGCCGCCGTGATCGCCTCGGTGATATGGCCCGATAAAAGCGCCAAGGAGCGGGAGCGCTTATCGGTCGATTATTCCGAAAAAATGACCGAGGCGTTTCGGCTCTATGCGGCGGACTATAACGCCTTTGATTACAAGCGCCAGTTTACCTTTGGGGAATTTCAGAACCAGGTACGTCTTGAAACTATCCTCTGCGGCGATGGCCTGATTGTTGCCCGCATAAACCAGCAGACCGGACTGCCTTGTTGGGACTGGATCAACGGAAATTTTATCAGGACAAATCCTGAATACACTCCCCGTGGCAGAAACCGTGTGATCCACGGTGTGGAAATAGACACTCACGGAAGGCATCTTGCTTACCACATACAGGAATTTGACGGCGAGGAGATTTCTTATCGGCGCATCCCCGTGGTCGGGGAAAAATCAGGTCGGCAGATTAGCTGGCTGGTTTATGGCGGAGACAAGCTCCTGAATAACGTCCGCGGCATTCCTCTTCTTGGAAATGTACTGTATATGCTCAAAGACCTGGATCGGTACAAGGACTCGGAGCTTCGGGCGGCGGTAGTTAATTCGTTATTGCCGATGTTTATATCACGGGAAAAAGAAGGCCAGCCAAACCGCAGCGTGATCGGCGGGACTGGCCGTTATGCGGACGATGGTACACCCGCCGCCGTGGAAGGGGAAAAGCAAGCCGCCGATACCGCTTCCCAACCGCAAAAAATGACGGCGGAACTTGCACCCGGCACGATATTGGATCGTTTGGCCCCCGGCGAAAAGCCCGTAAGCTTTGACACCCAGCGCCCGAATGTGAATTATGCCAATTTTGAAAAAACGATAATTTCGGGAATCGCCTGGTCAAAAAGTATTCCGCCTGAAATCGCCGTGATGCAATTCGGCTCCAGTTATTCCGCTTCCCGGCAGGCCAGCAATGAGTATTCAATAAATCTTAAATACCAAACTTTCAAAAATGCCAAGGATTTTTTTCTCATCTATCAGGAATTTATTAAGACTTAGAAAACCACCGCCTATGGCGGTGGTCATGTACTGACGGCTATGCCATAATGCCTGAAGGAGAGCATAGTATGGCGAAGTGGAAAAAAGCCGCGCACGTGGTGTACCAATGCAG
>BNVE01000039.1 GCA_025997875.1 Spirochaetia bacterium | reverse complement strand
GGGGTGGAGTAATTCGTTATAATATAAGGAATTAGCTGCAAGCCCCAGGGTCCGGAAGAAAGTGGGATTTAAAGAAAAAGAAGCCGTTGCGGCGTTTGAGTATCCGTATTGGGCATTATCTTCTTTCTTCAAAGCACATCCTCCTTATACAAAACATAGAAGCAAAGTTCGTGCCAAGTGCCAGTATTGCTTGCTTGGTCAGAAAATCACTCTACTTAATTCTTTATATTATAATTAATTGTACTTTGTCAACACTTTTTGTAATTATTTTATAATAGTCCAATGTGTATAAATATGTATAAAAAAAGATACGGTTGACATTCATAAAATACTATTGTTACCCGGTAGAAAGATATGGTCTATGCGTTATCCTGACAAATGTCATATTCCCGGTGCATTTTTCCCCTCCCTGTGCTAAGCTTCCCCCGTGAAAAAACAGAAAGCCTTTGTCTACAAATGTTCCGCCTGCGGCCATGAGGAGCCCAAGTGGCTGGGCCGCTGTCCCGAATGCGGGGAGTGGAACACCCTTATCGAAACCGCCGTCACCGGTCGGGGCGGGCCGGGACAGGGCGCGGGTCATGGTGGAGCAGGCGGCGGCAGGTCCGGCAGCATCCCCCAGTCCTTCCCCCTTTCGTCCATCGATCCCCAGGAGGGGAGCCGCATCGGTAGCGGCATCCCGGAACTGGACCGGGTTCTGGGTGGGGGCATTATGAAAAGGTCGGCCATACTGGTGGGGGGCGAGCCGGGGATCGGGAAGTCCACCCTGCTGCTCCAGGCCGCCGCCGCCGCGGAGACAAAGGGGCGCATCCTCTACATCTCCGGGGAGGAATCCGCCGGGCAGATACGGATGCGGGCGGACCGGCTGGGGCTTCTGAAGGGCACAAAAGGGGGCGGCTCCCTGGGCGAAAGAATTGAAATTTGCTGCTCCGGGCGGCTTGAGGATATTACGGCCCTGCTGGAATCGGTTAAGCCGGTGTTAATAATGGTAGATTCCGCCCAAACCCTCTTCACCGCCGAGGCTGGGATGGTCCCCGGCACCGTTAATCAGATGAAGTACTGCGCTTTCGAGCTTATCTCCTGGGTCAAGGAGCACGACGCCGCCCTGTTTCTGGTGGCCCATGTGACAAAAGAAGGGATCATTTCGGGGCCCAAGACTCTGGAACACATGGTGGACACGGTGCTGTACTTCGAGCAGAACGAGGGGGACAGCCGCTTCCTGCGGGCGGCGAAAAACCGCTTTGGTTCGGTGGACGAAATCGGGATTTTTACCATGGGTGAAAAGGGGCTTTCCGCGGTGGAGGACACGTCCCTGCTCTTTTTGGTCCGCCGGGAGGGGGAATTGCCCGCCGGGGTGGCCACTGCCGCCGTGCTGGAGGGTTCCCGAACCCTGCTGGTGGAGATCCAGGCCCTGACCGTACCCGCCAAGGGGGCCATGAGCCGGGTTTTTTCCGACCGGATCGACTCCGCCCGGGTTTCCCGGGTGGCCGCCGCCCTGGAAAAGCACCTGGGACTGCGGCTTTCCGACCAGGACCTCTATGTGAACGTCGCCGGGGGTATCAGGATAGGCGAGGTGGGGGCGGAACTGGCCCTGGGCTGCGCCATCTATTCCGCCCGGACCGGGCTTGCCCTGCCGGCGGGGCTGGTTATCGCCGGGGAACTGTCCCTTACCGGGGAAATTCGCCCGATACGCCGCCTTGCCGGGCGGGTCAAAACCGCCAGAGGCCTGGGGTTTGACCGGTTTATCGGTCCCGAAGAAGGGGCGGAAACGGCGCGGAAGGAATGGACCGCGGTTAGGGATATCAAATCCGCCATCAAGTTGATTTTTGCTCAAAAATAATATGAATAAAGGTTTACTATGCAAGAAAAACAGCCAATGAAGGCTTTTTTTATACAAAAGAACCAAAAAAACTTCATTTTTTTCGTATCCAGTACAATTTAAACCGAAAATATACTTGACGGTATTTTTAAACTGCGATAGTGTTTCTATGTATAGGATAATTTTTTGAGTATTTTGCGGTGCGGCAATCCTCAAATGGATATGCCCTTTTCAGACTGTTCGCGTTTCTGCGCTTCTCCCCCCGAAATCTTACATTATCCTAATCATTTTTTCTTTGCATCCTGTTTTCTCCAGAAGGGGAACGGAGTCGCCCATTTTTTGTGGGCGTGAATACTGCGTAAGTCTGGACGCAAAATTCAGGGGACCGAAAAACATCCGGTTTGCAGCCATAGGCCGGCAATTCGGAAGAACCTCCGATCCTTTGATAAACCCAGGCAAAAGGAATTTTCTCAATGGCCAAGAAACTGTATGTCGGGAATCTCTCTTACAACACCACAGAGGATAGTCTGCGTAATCTATTCTCCGAATTCGGAAATGTCGCATCTGCCAAGATCATTTTTGATCGTGAAACCGGCAATTCCAAAGGATTCGGTTTTATCGAAATGAGTACCGATGATGAAGCAAGCGCTGCGATTCAGGGGACCAACGGCCGCGAATTTGAAGGCCGCCAGCTCCGGGTCAACGAAGCGATGGACAAGCCCCGCCGGGATCGCGGCGGCTCAGGCGGCGGATACAGCAACGGCTGGTAACAGACCCCTTAAAAACCGGTGAGGGTTTTTAAGCCGCCTGCGAAAAAGGAGCTGTATTGTTTTTAGCAGAGGGTTTGTCTCCGGTATGCCGGGGGCAAACCCTTTTTTGTATCCCCCTGTTATTTAATAAACAGTTTACCATTTCTTTACCCCCCATTTACCTTTTCTCCTTATGGTTAAACCAGCAAACCGAAAGGAGAAATAATATGAACCAGGAACAAAGCAAAAAGCCGGCTATAAAGAAGTTCTTTATTGTGATGATATGCGCCCTTATCGCGGCGGGGCTCGTTTTTATCCCATCCCTGTTGGCCGAAGCCCAAAATAATAGTACGGGAACAGCCGATGCCGCTGAAGTGATCGAACCGGTGTATTCGGTGCGGGTTACCGGGGCGGAGAAAGCGACCCTGGAAGCCTGCCTTGAGGTGAACGGCAATATCGTCAGCGAGCATCAGGTTGAGGTGTTTCCTGAAACTTCGGGGAAACTGGCGGAGGTACAGGTAGCCCTGGGGACAAGGGTAGAGAAGGGACAGCTTATTGCGGAGATCGATCCCTCAAGGCCGGGGGCGGTGTATTCCCACAGCCCGGTATACGCCCCCATTACGGGCACCGTATGCGCCGTTCCCCTGGCCGCGGGCTCCACCGTAAGCCCGCTTAACAGTATTGCTACCATAGCGGTGGTGGAAGATTTAGAAATTGAAGCCCTCATTCCCGAACGGGAAGTAAGCCAGCTTAAGGTGAACCAGCGTGCACAGGTTAGCCTGCAGGCCTTCCCCAAGGAGGTTTTCAACGCCACGGTGGTCCGGGTGTCTCCGGTACTGGACCCTTACTCCCGGACAAAAAAGATCGTGCTCCGCTTTGACCGGAAGGACAGCCGCATTAATGCGGGGATGTTTGCCCAGCTTAAGATCAACACCCGGATCTACCCGGATGTCCTTACCGTTCCCGCAGAAGCAATCGTTGATGTGTACGGAAAGCCCGCAGTGTATGTGTGCAAGGACGGCAGGGTCACCCTGCGGGAAGTGAGCGCCGGCGTAACCATTGACCGCTTAACGGAAATCAAGGCCGGGCTTGCGGCGGGGGAACAGGTGGTTGTCCAGGGGCAGCAGTTCCTCGCAGACGGGGCAAGCGTCAAACTCATCGGGAATACCGGCAAGGCGGGGGGCAAGGCGTGAGTATTGCGAAAGCAGTATAGGAATGTGGGCGGCAGGGTTCCACCCCCAAACCCCCGCCTGAGTCAGCGTTTAAAATCTGTTGACAAAACGTACATTTTGCTGTACGTTTTATATACTTTATTTGAACCGAATAAAAAGGATTGTGAACATGGATGGAAAACAACCGCTGGAAGTTGTTTTTTTCAAGACTGGCCATGGTAACCAGCCGGTTAAAGAATTCTTGAAAGAGCGATCCAAGGAAGATAAAAGGGTAATCGGTTCTGACTTATACAAAGTACAAATGGGTTTTCCTATGGGTGAGCCGCTTGTAAAGCCGGTGAAAACAGTAACCGGCGTTTGGGAAGTTCGGAGTACCATACCCGATGGAATATGCCGGGTGTTTTTTACCGTGGCAAGGGGAAAAATGGTGTTGATTCATGCGATTATCAAAAAGACGCAGAAAATACCGCCCAACGAACTAAAGACGGTAAAGGCCAGATTGAAAGATTTCAATGACCGGCTTACGGGGCAGCAAAAAGGCAAGGAACATCCAACGAGGCCGCAAGGCCGAAGTTTCAAGGAGAAATAATACTATGGCAGAAAGCAGCGTATTTGGCGATAACTTTGACGATTTTATGAAGGAAGAATGTGTATATGAGGAAGCCAGGGAGCTTGCGGAAAAGAAAATGATTGCATTTCAACTTGAACAGGAAATGAAAGCCCAGCGCCTCACCAAAACGGCAATCGCCAAAAAAATGAATACTTCCCGAATGACGGTAGACAATATTCTTGATCCTTCCTATAACAGTTCCGTAGAAACCTTGTCCCGGTTCGCAAAGGCTTTAGGCAAGCGGCTTACAATTTCCCTGTCTCAATGATCTAAGAACTGGGGCGACTAGTTTTCAACGGCGGTCATATTCTTTTCTGTTAATAAACAGTTTACCCTTTCTTTACCCCCAATTTATCTTTTCTCTTTATGGTAAAAACAAGCAATTCATAAGGAGAAATAGCGTGAGCATTGCGAAAAACGTTGTCAGCCGTCCGGTGCTGTCGATCATTGTGTTCAGTCTGGTCTCGATTGTGGCAGTATATCTGACGCCGAAGTTGGCGGTGGGGATGTTCCCGGAAATCGACCTGCCCTACCTCATGGTATCTACCACCTATCTGGGGGCCGATCCCGAAACGGTGGAAAAGGCGGTGACCAAACCGCTGGAGTCGGCGCTGGTAAATGTCAGCGGCTTAAAAAAAATGAGCTCCGTATCCCAGGAACACGCCAGTATCGTCATGCTTCAGTTTGACTTCGGCAGTAATATGGACGCGAAAATGAACCGTATGCGGGAAAGCATTGACCTGGTCCGTAATGATCTGCCCGCCAACGCGCAGACCCCCGTGGTCATGGCCTTTGATCCCCTTGCCTCTCCGGTGCTTCGTATTGCCCTGCACGGAACACAGCATACCCAAAACGAACTGCGGGCCCTGGCAAAAAATATTTTGCAGGATCAGATAGAACAAATTAATGGTGTTGCCCAGGCAACCGTTGAGGGCGGGCAGGACCCAATAGTGCGGGTGGCATTGTCACAAAACCGGCTGGAAGCATACGGGATCACCATCAGTGAAATTGCCGGGGCATTGGCGCAGCAAAACATGGAACTGGGCGCGGGCTCCATCACCGACGGCGGGGGGGTGAACGCTCTCAATTACGCCATCAGAACCTCCGGGGAGTTTGCATCCCTTTCTGACATTGCAGAAACGGTGGTGACCCAGGTGAACAGTGCAGATATCAGGCTTACCGACATCGGCGAAGTTAGCTTCAGTTTTGAAGATGAGACTTCCTGTGTGTACATCAACGGCGAAAAGGGCGTCTATGTTTCCGTCATGAAACAAAGCGGCGCAAACTCCGTTGCCGTTGCGGATTTAGTAAGCGCACGGCTGGAACACATAAAGCCCCTCCTGCCCCCGGGAGTTACCCTGGAAATCACCGATGACAATACGGTGCAGACCCGCATCATGCTGAACGAATTAGTCAACTCCGCCATACAGGGGATCGCCCTTGCCATGCTGGTACTGTTACTGTTTCTGCGGAACATTAACGGCACCATCATTGTGGGCCTCTCTATTCCCCTTTCCGTGTTGATTACCCTGCTGGTGATGAGCCTTGCGGGGATCACCCTCAACATGATGACCCTCACCGGCCTTATTCTGGGCCTTGGGATGATCGTCGATTCGTCGATTGTGGTTCTGGAAAATATTTATAAATTCCGCGAACGGGGAGAGAAGATCAAGATTGCCGCCGTGCTGGGCGGTGACGAAGTGATGTCATCAATTATCGCATCGACCCTTACCACTATCTGTGTTTTTCTTCCGGTGTATCTGTTCAAAAAAGAACTTGGCGTACTGGGGGTTATGCTGGAAGGTTTGGTTTTTACCATCATCATATCCCTGGCGTCAAGTCTCCTGGTGGCGATCTTTCTGGTGCCCGTTCTGGCCAGTACGTACCTGCCATTAAATTCGCGAACCCAGAAGCCCTTAAAAAAGGCCGTCCTGGCCGCCTGTGATCGCACAATCGGCGGCGCCATCGACGGCATCGCAAAACTTTACCGTAAAGGCTTACAGGCGGCGTTGAACCACAGGGCAATAACGATAATCCTGGTGGCTGCCGCGTTTGCCGGTTCGGCCCTCGCGTTTAGCAAGATGAGTTTGGTACTCTGGCCCGACTCGGATGCGGATTCGGTGGTCATGAATGTTGCAATGCCCCTGGGAACCACCTACGAAAACACCCTTGGGGTGATGCTGCAATTTGATGAGTATGCGCGAAGGGAAATACATGGCCTAAAAAGCGTTACTGCGTCGGTGAGTACCTCGGGTATGTCCTTTACCAGCCAGGGAAGCAATACGGGTGTGCTGAATATCAAACTTGACCTTGATAATCCAAAGGCCGATTCTGCCAAAGAGGTGATGCGGAAATTGAGTTCCCGATGGCAGGATTTTCCCGACGCGACATGTACCTTTGGCGCTACCGATATATTTTCCGATCCGGATATTGAAATTACCCTCTATGTAAAAGAGGTGCGCGCCGGTTTCACGGAGGCCCAGGAAATTGTGCAGATTATCGGTGAGAACCTGCCTGAAGTGAACGGATTGGCGATTGACACCAACGCAGGGCTGCCCCAGGTGTCGGTTGTTATAGACCGGCCGCGGGCTTACAACTTCGGGCTCTCCGTGGCGGCAGTGGCCGCCGAAATCGCCGCGTCCATGAACGGCGTTACCGCCACGACGTTCCGCTACGATGGTGACGAGTACAAGGTGATCCTTATGTTACAGGAGGAAGATCGCGTTAAAATACCCGACATGGACCGGATTTTTGTCCGTTCCCAAAAGGGCGCCCTGATTCCGGTGTCCAATTTCGCCCGCCTTGAAAAAGGAACCGGTCCGGTGAGCATAAGCCGGGTAGACCAATTCCGGATTATCACTATCACCGGCATGGTGCAGGAGGGATACAAGGTAGACGAAACGCGAAATAAAATTCAGGCCCTTCTTGACCAGGGTGAGTATACCTACAAATTCAGCGGTGATTTTGAAGTAATGCAGGATACATTCAAGACCTTTATCCTGATACTCACCCTGGCGCTGCTCCTGGTATTCGGCGTTATGGCGGCACAGTATGAATCCTTCAAGGACCCTATCATCAATTTCTGCACGATCCCCCTCATTCTCATCGGCGTTGCCGCTATTCACCTTATTACCGGTCAGACCGTCTCCATGTTTACCATGATGGGCTTTGTGATGCTGGCGGGCATCGTGGTGAATAACGGCATCATCCTGGTGGACTACACCAACATCCTGGTGCGGCGCGGTGTGCCGGTTATGGAAGCCTGCCTTGAAGCAGGGGAGACCCGGCTCCGTCCGGTACTCATGACCGCCCTCACCACCATTTTGGGGATCGTGCCCATGGCCTTCTTCCCCACCACCTCCGCGTCAATGACCCAGCCAATCGGCCTTGCGATCTGCGGCGGCCTCATGTCGGCAACCTTTATTACCCTGTTCTTTATTCCTGTGTTATACTCACTGATAAATGCTAAGGGCAAAATGCCCGGGGGAAGGAGCAAAGAATGACCATTAAAAAACGCCTGTTTATCTCTAATATCATCATGATTGTGGTGCCGATTGTGGCATTTCTCATAGTCGGGGCCGTGATGCGCGGCACTATTGCCCTTATATTTGAAATAGAAAATTGGGAACGCTATGACCCAAATATTATAACCAGTTCATCGAAATATCTTGTGTTCCTCGCTATCTTTTGGATCACCATGCTTCTGCTGGGGGCAATCATTTTTATCAACAACTGGATAGTGATGAAAAAAATTGTACGGCATATTACGGAGGAACATGAAAAATACGAAAACAGCCACAAGGAACTTATCGCCGGCATCTCCCATGACCTTAGAACACCCCTGACAGTGATTAAGGCTTATCTTGAGGGACTGGAAACCGGCGTTGCGGACACGCCGGAAAAACAGAAAAAATACATGGATACCCTGAAAGCCAAAACCAACGATCTGGAAAAACTGATCAACCGGCTGTTTCTTTTTTCAAAGCTGGACATTGGCGATCTCCCCATGAATTTGCAGATCGTGGAGGCGGGAAAATTCATACAGGACTTGACAGATGATTTCACCGAGGAATATAAACAAAAGGGCGTCATGTTAGAGATTGAGAACCTCACCAACGATCCGGTGAAGGCCGATGTCCTGTGGCTCCACAATGTTTTTATCAATGTTTTTGAAAACAGCGCCGTCTATAAAAACAAGGATCTGGGGAAAGTGACCATGAGCTGTAAAAAAACCA
This sequence comes from Spirochaetia bacterium, assembly GCA_025997875.1. Lineage (GTDB taxonomy): Bacteria > Spirochaetota > Spirochaetia > Treponematales > Breznakiellaceae > BNUT01. Next base: position 21,172 of record BNVE01000039.1, on the reverse strand, counting down.
GGGGGATCAACGGGAAGGCAATGCTGGAAATACACCTGCAGGATGACGGCCCCGGAGTTTCACCTGAATCGTTGGAAAAACTATTCGATGTTTTTTTCCGTTCCGATCCGGCAAGGAACAAACAGGGCAGCGGCCTGGGGCTCGCCATTTCCGCAAAGGTACTGCAGCACATGGGCGGCGCCATCCGCGCAGAACCGGCGGAGACCGGCGGTCTTGACATAATCATTTCTCTGCCGATTATAGAAGGGTATAATGGAAATACTAATTATCGAAGATGATTCGTCTATTGCCGAGGTTGAACGGGATTTTCTCGAAATGAACGGCTTTACCGTTACCCTGGAGAGCGACGGCAAAAAAGGCATGGACCTTGCCCTGTCCGGCAAATTCAATCTCATCCTCCTTGACCTTATGCTCCCCGGAAAAAACGGCTACGAAATATGCCGCCTTATCCGCACAAAAATTGATGTGCCGATTTTAATGGTCTCCGCCAAGGGCGAAGACGGTGACAAGGTGCGCGGCCTGGGCCTTGGCGCCGATGACTACATCGCCAAACCTTTTTCGCCCACCGAACTGGTGGCCCGGGTAAAGTCCCATATCGCGCAATACGAGCGGCTCAAGGCCGGGAATAATCAGAATAAAACTGATGATGAAATCACCATCGGCGATGTGCTGATAAACCCCAAAACCCGCCGGGTCTTTATTGCCGATAACGAAATAATCCTTAAAAACAAAGAATATGATTTGCTGTACTTCCTGGCTTCCAATCCCGAAATGGTGTTCAGCAAGGAACATTTATACGAAAAGATATGGGGCGCCGATACCTACGGCGACATAAAGACTGTGGCGGTTCACATAAACCGCCTCCGGGAAAAAACAGAAAAAGACCCCACAAACCCCAAGCACATACAAACCGTGTGGGGCTCCGGCTACCGCTTTATGGTGTAGGCAGTTATTGCGCAGGGGGCTTCAGTACTCCCCGGGAAAGCAATTCCCCCATCAGCGCCGTGAGGGTATCAAGGTCTATTTCCCCCGAGACATCCTCCAAAGTTTCCCGTATATCCTCCCAATCATCATTATCAAGTTTCATCGAATCGTCAAATTCCCCCAACAGAAACGCTGCGGCAAACCCAAGCCTTTGCAGGGCCGGCCTGGCGGAACCGCGCAGCCGATCTAAAATGCTGCGCCCAAGCCCCTCCGCAGCCGCAGCCCCAATCACCGCCGCGCAAAGGCTGACAAATTCCCGCACCACTCGCTCCTCACCAGCAGCATCCAGGCTCTGGCCGGAACGTTCCAGCTTATCTAATTGTGACAAAAAATGATCCACCGGACGCACAATTTCCTCCTCAAACAAAACAGCTCTTATCTGATTATATCATTTGAAACGTTCTCATAATAGTAGTACAATGACGCTTGCACGGGGGAGAGAGGAGACAAGCGGAGCGAATGCCATGAAGGCGGAAAAGGCGGGTATCCTCAAGGCGGTGGAGAACGGCTGGGCCATTGAAGATTCGCTGGACAAGCTTGAAGAACTGCGCCGCCGCAGTTATACTGCGGAACAGATTACCAAATTTTTCAGCGCAAACTTTCTGCGGGTGTTCAGGGAACATGACAGGTAGGAGCATGACGCTTATAAAACGTTTTTTTCATGCCTTTTTCTGGAAAGAACTGGATTTTCGGGTGCGGGTATTCAACAGCCTGGCGTTTGCGGGGATTGGCATCAGCCTGGCAACGGGCATTTGGGGGCTTATACTGGGCCTGGGTATGCTCAACATTCTTTCCTGCGGGGCATCCTGCCTCGTGGCAGCGGTTTTGCTGCTGTACTCGAATAAGACAGGACGCTATGAACGCTGTTACCTCATTACCATAGCGGCGGTGTTTATGGTTTTATTTCCGCTGATGTTCTTTAGCAGCGGGGGATATAAGGGCGGAATGCCCGCATGGTTCGTGTTTGCGGCGGTTTTCACCGTATTCATGCTGGACGGCAAAAAGGTATTCTTCGTAGGAGCTGCAGAGCTTGCCATTCTTGCAAACATGAGCCACGAGATACGGAATCCCATCAACGTCATCCTGGGTATGAACGAGATGGTACTGCGGGAAAGCGAAGACAAAACGATTACGGCCTACGGGCGGAAAATAGAAGATGCGGGAAAAAGCCTTATGGCTCTTATCAACAACATACTGGACGCGGCACGGATCGAGGCCGGCAAGGAAGAACGGGCCGAGGGAAAATACCGCACCGCGGATCTGGCGCGGGAACTGTATGTGCTGGGCTCCGGGGAGGCAGCAAAGAAAGGGCTGCGCTTTACCGTGGAAACCGGGGAAGACCTGCCGTCTGAACTGTACGGAGACTTTACCCGAATCAAACAGATAGGGGCCAATTTCCTGAGCAACGCCATAAAATATACCGTTCAGGGAACTATCACCGTATTTCTTGATGGCGAAAAAAACAACGCATCCGGCAGCGATCTGTTTTCGCTGCGTATCGCGGTGCAGGATACGGGTCCGGGGATACGGCAGGACGATATACCATTGCTGTTCAGCGCCTTTACCCGGCTGGATCAAGGACGGCGCATTGAAGGATCGGGGCTTGGGCTTTCGATAGTGAAGGAAACGGCGGCGCTTCTGGGAGGCGAAATCAACGTTAAGAGCGAACCGGGTGTGGGCAGCACTTTTACTGCGATAGTGCCGCAGAAAATTCTGGACAATTCCCCTATGGGAATATGGAAGGCCGGGACGGAAAGGGAACAGGCAAGCAGTTTTACCGCTCCCGAAGGGCGGGTGCTGGTAGTGGATGACAGCGCGGAAAACCGCCTGGTCATCAAGGACCTGTTACGGCGCACTTTGCTGCACATAGATACGGCGGAAAGCGGGGCGGAATGTCTTGAGATGGTAAAACAACAGCAGTACCACGCCATCATCATGGACTATATGATGCCTGACATGGACGGAATAGAAACATACCGCCGGATTAAATCGTTGAAGATCGAAACACCCGTCATCGCCCTGACTGCGGACACATTACATGAAATGAAGGAACGGTTTTTGGAAGAAGGCTTTTGCGCCTACCTGACCAAGCCGGTACACTGGCAGGAACTGGAAAAAACCCTGACCGCCGTACTGCTTTACCGCCAACCATGCGGCCAAACGGGAAGACCTGTGCGGCCTGGCGGAAGGGCGGGAATGGGAAGCGCTCAAATACCGGTTCCATTCCCTGAAAAGCCAGGCAAAAGGTATGGGGGTGCGGCAGCTTTTTGAAACAGCAGCCAGGCTTGAAGCATACTGCGAAAGCAAACGGGATGGTTTTATTCTGGCGGCGCTGCCCCTGTTTTTCCTGGAGTGGGACGAGGCGTGCAAAGGATTTATGTTCCTGGCCACAGGCGCGCAAACGGAAGCGCCCCCGCCCCAGGCGGGAACGGAGGCGTTGTTGGACTATCTGCGGGAATTCCGGCTTAAAGAAGCGAAGCAGGCAATACGCTCTTTGATTGACCATGCGGGGGAAGCGGACAAAAAAGCCTTAGCCCCCATCGAGGCGGCCATTGCCAATCTGGATTATGGGGAAGCGGAACGGCTCTTGCGGGGAGTGGTGCAGAGGGTTAAACCCCGGTAAGCTCCTTGTCGTTTTCGACTACCGCCTGCATTTGGCGGACCATGGCGCTGAGGGCGGCCAGACGGACGATCATGGTTTCCTTTTTGGTTGCGGAGCGGGTTCTACCCTCCGTTTCCGCTCTTACTACCTCATCTACCATTTTTTCCACGTCCAGATTGTCATAGTCCATTGGAGCCCGCGCCTTTGCCTCTAATATAGAGTATGTACGAGGGTTTTTCAACTGGCTGGACTGGCTGGGCAAACTTACAGAAAAATAGCCATGCCCCCCAAAATGGGGGGTGATGAAACGGAAAATCTGTTTTATGGTAACAGAATGAGCGATACTGCAACTCATGACAAGGATTCTATCCTCATTGTGGACGATGATATTACGCTCCTCGAAATGGCCTCTGAACTTTTGGGGGAAACGTATCAGGTAAGTTCCGCAAAGTCGGGAACACAGGCGCTGGAGTTGCTGGAACAGGGCTTTGTGCCGGACATTATCCTGTTGGATATCGCCATGCCCCTGATGGACGGATACACGACATTCGAAAAAATACGGGCGCTGCCCCCCGCTCAGGATATTCCGGTGGTATTTCTGACCGGCCTTTCCGAGACCGGCTCGGAGCTGAAGGGCCTTGAGATAGGCGCGGCGGACTATATCGTCAAACCCTTTGTGCGGGAAATTCTTTTGGCCCGGATAAAGATCCACCTTGAAAAGGGGCGGGAAATACGGCGGCTGCGGGGGGCAAGAGTCAAGAAAAAGAAGCCCCGCATTTCTACGCCCCTGACACCCTGGGAACAGAAAATCGCCGTCCTTGCCCAGGAGCGCCTGAGCGCGGGAGAAATAGCGGAAAAAATGTCCATAAAGGAAAACACCATCAAATCGGCGCTTAAAGCCGTCTATGGCAAGCTGGGCATACACTCAAAGCGCGATTTGGCGGAACTGGACCTTTCGGAATAACAAATTTGACTCCTCCGTGTTCTTTGTGTCCTTCGCGGTTAATTTCTTTTTAATTCCCCCTTTACCCCCCAAAACGTGGGGTGATAAAGAAAATTTGAGCGGCTATAACTATGAGTATGAAAACAAAAAAATATAAATTCCGTACCGTGCTGCTCGCTTTTGCGGGTCTGTGTATATTTTCCTGCGATTTTTCCGGCCTGCCCTCTCAGGAAGGCATAGTTACCCTGTATGTAGACGGTAAGACAAACGTTTCCACCATGAGCCACGGCTCCATCGTGAGCCGAAGTATCGCTTATCCCCCGCCCTCCGCCGATTTAGCCCGGCTTGATTTTATCATACAACTGAACGGCCCCGGCGAAAGCCGGACCGTTACCTTCCACGGCGGTGACCCGGTAACATTGACGCTGGCTCCGGGGCGCTGGAACATACAGGTGGACGCCTGGCTTGAGGGCGCAATCTATGGCGAAGGCGACCCCCTCATCGTGGACATAACAGCGGGAAGCAGCGCAAGCGCAAGCGTAACTCTGCGGCACCCCACACGGGCCTGGAATGAAGCCGACTTCGGCGCGAGCGTTACCCCCGACTATATGTTCTTCACCGCATCCGACCCGGCCAGTGGCCCCGGCAGCCTGGAATACTATCTCGATGGCCTTGATGGCAGTATTGACAGTAATATCGACGCAACGGGAAATTATACCGTCACCGTGGAAGGGACGCAGCATACCCTGCTCCTGGCTAGTTATTCAGGAACTGTCAATATTTCACTGCGGGGAAGCGGAACCATAAACCTTTCCGGCGGCACCGGCACAATGTTCTCGCTGGGCGCAAACGCCAAACTCAGCCTCCGGGGACCGAAACTGGTTGGCAGTCTCAGTAATAGCGGTGGTTCAGTAGTGCAGGTGGACGGCGAACTGTTCATGCACGCCGGGGAAATCAGCGGCAATGACTCCGGCGCTACTGCTACCGGCGGCGGGGTGAAAGTCAATGGCGGAAATTTCACCATGACAGGCGGAGACATTTACGGTAATACCATCACCGGCGCCGGAAGCCATGGCGGTGGAGTACGGAACCTGGGACGGGACTACTTTTACCACTGTTGCGAATTTTCCTACCAGCTCTGAAAACCAAACTGTTGTCATAGAGCCGGTGAACACGACCCCGCAATATTTTTAAGGAGAATGCAGCAATGCGCAAAACCCGGCAGTCTGGGTATCGGCCTCCCCTTACCATGAAAACTCCTGTCAGTATCCTCCTGCTATTCCTCGCCGACGCCGCCTTTGTTTGCGGCCAAACAGCGGCGGCGCAGGCGGCGGATATGGAACAGCTTCTGGGCGCTCAAAAAATCACCTGGGAGCAGGCGGCGTATTTTAGCCTGGGGGCGGCGCTGGAAACGGCTCCGGCAAATCCGGAGGAAGCTTTTGCTTTTGTCCGTGAGCGGGGATGGCTGCCCAAAAACGCCCGGGCCGAAGAAACCGCATGTATGGACAGCGTATCACTTTTATTGATGCGTTCCTTTTCTATGCCCGGCGGACTCATGTACCGGATCTTTCACAATGCCCGTTACGCATACCGGGAACTGAAAAGCCGGGGCTTCATCCAGGGCCGGGTCTATGCTTCCGGCAGCGTTTCCGGCGCAGCATTCCTGCAGCTATTGTCGGAACTCCTTTCATACAGCGGGGGAGCAAAGGCCGGCGCTTTTGCGTATACCGGCACGGCGATACCCTGGTTTGCCGCTCCCGTCGGAGACAAGGCGGATATATATCTTTCGGCCGGAATATCGGCGGAACTGGAAAATGAAGCATGGAAACCCGTTCCCGATGTGCACCGCTTTGAATTCATCTATAACCCAAATCCTGTTATGCGTTTTGAAATAGGGCGCGTTCCGTTTAGTGAAAACCTGTCCTGGGTGTATGCGGGGTTGTTTGACGGTCTTGCCGCCCGGTCTACCCTTGGCGGGGGAAACCTGAGCGCGGGGGCGTTTTACACCGGACTGCTCAATAAGAAAACCGCCTATATCGTTATGAGCCCGGAAGACCGGCAGGCCTATTATGACCGTGATGTCTATTTTTCTTCCCGGCGGCTGGTGTTAGGTGCAAACTGGGAAAAGACCAGCATTTTTGATACCCGGAACACCCTTTTCCTCAGCGCCCTGGGGCAATTCGATCTGAACGGGAAGGATACAAAAATCCACAGCCAATATCTTGAAGCCCGTTTCGACATCCCCCTGAGGAGCAGTTTTAATATAAAGGCGGGCGGTGTTGTTGAATTGATGGAACAAGACCGGCGGAGCACCGCAGCCTTTGGGTTCTCCCTGGATCTCGCGTGGCTGCCCCCTTCAACATGGCAGGACAGCCTTACCCTGGGCGGGCGTTTTTCTTCCGGCAAATGGAACGATTCAATAGGGGCCTTTGTCCCCATTACCGCCCAGGCCCAGGGACGGGTATTGCGGCCTGAATTAACCGGCGTCGCTTTTTTGCAGGGCGTTTATACCGCACGGTTCCATTCCGCAGCGTCAGCGGACCTGTTCGCCGCTTATTTTTTTAGAACCGACGAGACAAGCTACTCCGATCCCGGCAGGGATATCTCCGCCCGTTCTTCCCTGTTGGGAGGAGAACTGTACGGCAGCCTCAGCTGGATGCCCCTGTCGGATGTGCTGGTTTCCGGCGGCGGCGGGGTATTTCTCCCGCAGACGGGAAAATATTTTAAGGATGACGCGGGACTGAAATACCGTATCACCCTGGAACTGGTGCTGTCATTTTAGACACACGATGTATTTTGTTTGAAGGAAGGCGTTATGAGAAATTTTGTGGTTCTGTTTTTACTGTGCGCGGGTGGCTGGAGCCTCTGTGCCCAAACCGGGCAGGGGCGCTTTCTTGAAATTACCGGAACGGTGGAAATAAAAACGGGCGCCGCCGCGGCATGGTCTCCCGCAGCGGTGGAAATGGAAATCAGCAGGAATACGGTTATTTCCACGGGATTTAAAAGCATGGCCGTCATTGCCCTGGGGAATTCAACCTTGACGATCCGCCCCTTAACCAAGTTGACCCTGGAGGAAATTCTCCAAAAAGAAAACGATGAGGAAGTGAGCCTGTATCTTGATACCGGGCGGGTCAGGGCGGAAGTAAGCCCTCCTCCCGGAGGAAGAACCGGCTTTTCGGTACGTTCCGCCTCGGTTACCGCTTCGGTGCGGGGAACGGCATTCGAATTTGATACCCGGCATATCCAGGTTGATAATGGGCGGGTACTGTACAGCGGCGTCAACGGACAACAAGTGTATGTGGACGGTAATGAACGGAGCTATGTAGACGAAGCGCAAAACCGTGTTGTCCCGCCCTTTGAGGCGGCGGCCGCGGCCCTGGCGCCGGCGATTCCCGAATTGGGCGCCACCGGTAACAGCGCCGGAGGAAGCACCCCGGTTATTCAAACAGGGACAGTTCAAACAGCTCAGACAGCATGGTAGCTGGCAATATGGGAACCAAAAACAAGATGAACTACACGATCATGGGGAACACGGTAAACCTCGCCGCCCGTCTTGAGGGAGTGAACAAGCAATACGGAACATGGATACTCGCCTCTGAAGACACGGTAAAGGAAACCGGAGACCGCATCCTTGCCCGTAAACTTGATCGGGTCCGGGTGGTCGGCATCAATGAACCGGTGCGTCTCTGCGAACTGCAGGAATTAGCGGATAACGCTCCGGCGGAATTACAGGAACAAACGGAAATATTTCACCAGGCCCTTTCCCTTTTTGAGCAGCGGGACTGGAACGCCGCCGCCCGTATCTTCGGCAAGGCGCTTGAAAAGCACCCCAACGACCGCCCCTCCCTCCTGTACCAGAAACGCTGCCGGCAATACCTCCAGGCCCCGCCGGAGGATGATTGGGACGGGGTTTATAACCTCAACGAGAAATAAATTTTTGCAATTCGGAGAAAAGGAGCCAACGAATGAAAATCAGGAAAAAGCCTTGCGGCATCTATTCCCTCTCCGACGGGGTTACCGGCTGCGACTTCTACCCCCCTCCCCCGTTAAGACCTCTGAGAGAAACGCTGCCCGTCCGTTGCTCTTGCCCTCAATAGCAAACTTTCGGTAGATGTTGGTAATATGAAAACTAATTGAGCTTTCGGAAACAAAAAGCCGCCCGGCTATCTCGGTATTTGAAAGCCCTTCAACAATCAGACGGGCTACTTCCTTCTCACGCTCCGTCAGGCCGCGGGCACTGAATACCGCTTCCCGCGCCGCCTCCGGGGTTTCGGCGTTTTCGGGTAACGCGCTTTTTTCCGCGAGCAGCGGCAGGTCGGGGAAAAGCACGCGAAAAGCCAGGAGCGTAAACAGCAGCGCCACCACCGCCGACGCCAGTACCATAAAACCGGGTCCCCTGGGGATAAACGGGCCAATCAGGGGGCTAATAAACGCAAAAAAGGAGGTCAAGAGAATAGCCATGGCCGAGGCATAAAACAAGCTCCTTTTCCGGTTCAACTCGACTAAGGCGGTGGAAAAAATACTCCACACCGTGAAATGGGTGATGAAGACCAGGCTGTTCATTACCAGGGCAAACAGCGGGTATTCGGCATTGAGAAAATGCAGGGCCGGCAGCAGGATAAACAGCATTATCAGCGGGATTAAGAGGAGCCGGAGGAAGGGCCCGGTCTTCCCGTTCACAAACAAAGCGGAACGGCCCGCCAGAAAACCTAAAAGGAGCACCACCGGAACTGCGGCCGGAAAATAAGGCATCCACGCCTCTGCGGCGCCGCTTATCAGGGGGAAAAGGCGCATATCCAGCAGCGGATTGAGGAAAAAGAAGATTGCGGCCAGTCCGATAAACCGGGCAATCAGATTCGCTTTCACAGGGGGATGTTCCGTTTCCTCTTCGTTGTTTACCATACCCTGCTCTTGGCCCATGGCCAGAACGCAGACCGATGCGGAGAGGCCCCCGCACAGCACTATCCATTTCAACGCGTTGAACAGCAGCGTCATGGCCCGCCAGGGATCGGCGGCAAGGCCAAAATATTCCAGTAGGGGTATCATGGTGGTGCGGATAACCACCGAGCACATCAACGCCGCCGCAAGCAGAAACGAAGCATAGGGCCCCGTCCGGTTGGGAGATCGGGGCCCGGACGGGCGAGGGGTGCCCCTCGGGAGAGGAGTGCCCCTCAAGAGAGGGGCTTGCAGTTGCGACAAAAAGAACAGCCCAAAGCCTATGGGCTGTATCATGCCGGAACTGAGGGCCATGAAAACCCGCGCCGGCATTGAACCAAGCCAAAAGGGTATTCCCAAAGAACGGACTATAATGTTTGGCAGTATAACCACAAGGATAAAAGCCGCCGAAACCCATGGCCTTTTGAGCAGAAAAAAAATACCCCCGGAAGGCGCACGCGGGAGGGGCAGAAACAGGGGGCAGAGCGCCGCGCCCAAAGCTATCCCCGCAAAGTTAAGAAAGTATATCTGGAACCGCGCCCCCCCAACGGCAGGGGGGAAGAAGTCAAAAAGAACATAACTCAGGTAGATCACCAACAGTCCGGCGAACAGGGCCAGCCAGGCGGTTCCCTGGACCAGGCGGCGGCCATTATGAGCGTTCATTTGTGGGTTCCCCCCTGTTAAGACCCCTGAGAGAAACAGCGTTCATTCGTGGGCCCCCCCGTTAAGACTTCTGAGAGAAACGCTGCCCGTCCGTTGCTCTTGCCCTCAAGAGCAAACTTTCGGTAGATGTTGGTAATATGAAAACCAACTGAGCTTTCGGAAAGAAAAAGCCGCCCGGCTATCTCGGTATTTGAAAGCCCTTCAACAATCAGATGGGCCACTTCCTGCTCCCGCTCTGTCAGGCCGTGGGCAGTGAATACCGCTTCCCGCGCCGCCTCCGGAGTTTCGGCGTTTTCGAGTAACGCGCTTTTTTCCGCGAGTTCCCGGTTCAGCCTGCCGTAAAGACGGGTCAGCATGACCGCCGTTGCCAATACAAAGACGCACAGGGCAAAATGACTAAACTGTTTCGGAAGATGCAGGAATATGGAAGTGACAATATCGGTGATGGCGGCGAATATAAAAAAACTTACCCCAATCAGGAGGTTTCCCGGATAGCTGTTCAATAAGGCATCGCCAAATTTTGTGCCCGTTTTGATTTCCCGCACAAAGGGCAGCAGTAAATTATGAAGAAAAATCCACAGCAGCGCCGGGATGCCCAGCAGCTGCCAGACAATCAGGGCGTCGCTCCCGTAGGAATGGACAAAGAAAAGCTGGGATACCGCCATGAATGCGAAAAGACCAGAGTATATCCTGGTTACCAGTTGAATACGCCCCAGACAGAGCATTTCAGTATACGCGCCCAGAACCGGTATGACCAGGAAGATGAAAAAGAATTCCAGCTTGACCACGATCCAGGTATCGGGGATGAGCCGGTAAATCCCGTGGGTGCGGGAAAGGAAATACAAACCCATGAACAGGGAAAAGGCGCCGTAGAAGACATTGTGCCGGGTTTTCCGGTTAACGGCAAAAATCAGGAAGTGGTAGATACCGGTCAGTATAAACACCCCGATAAGAAGCATTTCCACCGTCTCGCGGTTTTTGTAGCTTATATACTCATAATCCGCCAGATAATAGGGCGCGGAATACTGAAAGCCGATAGTCTGATCCGTGGGATCGCCCACAATGCGGAAGATAAGCAGATTTTCCCCGGTACGGAACAGGGTGCGATCCATGGGGAAAAACACATCCCGCTGGGAATGATGTTGGCGTATGCGACCCTTGCCGTCCAGGTGCATTTCGCTGCGAACCGGAGTCCCGTTGAGATAAATCTCCCAGTTGTCGCCTATGGCCGCCAGGTAGAGGCCCGGGAAAAGCGGCGGCGGGCCTTCCATGGTAAAGGGGATGGCGATAGTCCATTCCTGCTCATGTCTTCCAGAGGGTGAAAGAAAAGCCCGCTTTGGCTGACCGGCCTGATCCGGCAGCTTCAGCTTGCTGATAATGACATTACTCCAGCTCGTGAATTCCCGCCAGGAACCATCCGGCGCTGCCGTCGGCCATGCCGTGTCAAAACCCGCCTTGAGATAGAGCGGGGAGTCTTGCAGATTCACATAAAATGACGGCTCCTCCGCCCAAAGCCTGAGTGGAAGTACAAAAATGAGGAAAACAGCGGTCCAAAAGGTTCTTTTCATCCTTACTTATCTTATGGAGGATCTTATCTGAAAAGGTATTTTATTTCAAGTGAAGGTTTTTGTATACAAATTCATACACTAGGGTGCGCCACAGGTACGAATTTTCCATTCTGTGAATGAATTAGAGTTCTCTCTAGGTCAAAAACTACCCTTTCTGTGATATATATATTCAAACTATTTCAAGCATACGTATAAGACTACCCTTACCCAGGTATTATGGATGATAGAAAAGCAATATCCGGCTTTATCAGAATGCATAGTCTGAAAATGAACTGTTTTGGAGGAAAATATTATGGAAGCTGAAAAAGACCTCATCATGCTGGTGGACGATAATCCGGCGAACCTCCAGGCGGGCAAAAACGTCCTGGACGAAAAATACGATGTTGTAACTACCCCTTCGGCGGAGAAAATGTTCCGCCTTTTGGTACACAATACCCCCGCCCTGATCCTGCTGGACATCGATATGCCGGAAATGAACGGCTATGAGGCGATTAAAATACTCAAATCCAAAGCGGAAACCGCGAATATTCCGGTGATTTTCCTGACCGGCAAAACGGAATCCGGCGACGAACTGAAAGGGCTTTCCCTGGGGGCGATTGATTTTATCACCAAGCCTTTTCAGCCGCCCCTATTGCTCAAGCGTATTGAGGTGCACCTGTTGGTGGAAAAACAGGCCCGGGAACTGCGGTACTTTAACGAAAACCTCCACAAAGCCTTTTCTACCTATCTTTCAGGGGATGTGGTGGAAGAACTCATAGCCGATCCCACCAGACTCCAGCTGGGCGGCATCAAGCGGCGCATGAGTGTGGTCTTCACGGACATACAAAATTTTTCCCGCATCTCCGAAATTCTGGCCCCGGACGAGTTGGTCTACCTCCTCAACGATTACCTTACCGCCCTAAGCGACGCCATTCTGGATCAAAAGGGGACTATAGATAAATATAACGGCGATGCAATCATGGCCTTTTTCGGCGCGCCCCTGGAATTGCCCGATCACGCCCTGCGCTCCTGTATATCGGCTATCATTATGAAGCGCCGTGAGGTGGAACTGAATAAAAAATTTGCTGAAACGAAAAAAAGTCCCATGCCGTTTCTGACCCGGATCGGTATTCATACCGGAGACATGATCGTGGGTAATATCGGAACCGAACGGAAGATGAACTACACGATCATGGGCCACGCGGTGAACATCGCATCCCGCCTTGAGGGAATAAACAAACAATACGGAACCTGGATTCTCGCCTCCGAAGACACGGTGAAAGAATGCGGAGACCGGATCTTTACCCGGCGGCTTGATCGCATCCGGGTAGTGGGGATTAACGAACCGGTACGGATCTACGAAGTGCTGGAACTGGCGGATAAGGTTACACCGGAACTGCGGGAGCAGACGGAGTTATTCCACGGGGCCCTCTCTTTTTTTGAGGAACGGGACTGGAACGCCGCCCAACGTGCCTTCGGCAAAACCCTTGAAAAGCGCCCCGATGACCGTCCCTCTCTTCTGTACCTGGAACGCTGCCGGCAATATCTCCTGAAAGCGCCGGATCAGGATTGGGACGGCGTTTATAACCTTAGCGAGAAATAAGAAAAGAAAAAATGATTAAAAAAATGTTGATGTTAGCCGCTATGACAGGTATTCTGTTTTTAGGCTGCGCGAAAAAGGAAGTCTCCTGGAAGCCCGGTATGCCCCTGGACAGGGAACAGATCAAGATAGGGGTGATCTACCCGAACCGGAACCAGGGGAACAGCGGTTGGGACTATTCCCATTACTCAGGTGTTGAAGCCATGCGGCGGGAATTGGGCCTGCGGGAAGATCAAATCATCCATCACTTCAATATTTCTGACGAGGAGCCGGAAGTAATGAAAAGTATGGTCAGGGACTGCATCCGTGACGGGGCAAAAATCATCATTGCTACCAGTTGGGGCTTTATGGAAAGCTGCGAGGAACTGGCCGCCGAATTTCCCGGCGTGATCTTTGCCAACGCAACGGGCATTAAATACAACCAAACCAATTTCACCAATTATTATGCCCGTTTTTACCATGCCCGGTATTTAAGCGGCATCGTTGCGGGGCTTACGACGCAGACCGGCAAGATAGGCTTCGTGGCGGCCATGGGAAAGAACAACAGTGAAGTAAGCTGCGGGATCAACGCCTTTGCCCTGGGCGTGGAAAAGGTCAATCCCCGCGCGCATATCCATGTGCGCCTTACCTACAACTGGTTCGATCCCATGGGCGAAACCGTAGCCGCCAATTCTCTTATAGCCGCAGGCTGTGACGTCATCACCCAGGACTGCGATTCTCCCGCTCCCATTCTGGCGGCCCGGAAAGCAGGTGTCTGGGGCGTGGGGTATAACACCGATATGAGCCTTGATGCCCCGGAAGCGGTTCTTACCTCGGTGATTTACCGCTGGGAAGTGTACTATACCCGCCTGGTGCGTTCCCTTATGGACGGGACCTTTACCACCGCCCCCTACATGGGAACCCTTGTGGACGGCATGGTGGACATCACCCCTCCGGCTCCCGACCTTGCAGGGCCCTACAGCGCCTGGTATGTGGCGGTGGAACGGGAACGGATCACCAGCGGCGTTTTTAACGTATTTGACGGCGTGATGGAAACCAACGACGGCCTCTTTGTCGGTACGGAAGGGGAGACCCTTTCGGATGAAGAAATCTTCGGCAACATGCATTGGTATTACCGCAACGTGGTGGAGGAATGAGAATGGCGCTATTTCTTGAACAAGTCGGAGTGGGTTCCGGTGCGGTTGAAGGTAACGCTCCTGTCCGCCGGGTCAAGTTCATAAACGAGCACCCAATCGCCCTCTATATGACATTCCCGGCAGTCTTTGAGGTTACCCCTCAGGGGGTGGTCTTTACGTTCCGGGGGCAGGGACTGTTCCGCTGTAATAAGATCGATTACTTCCCGCAGTTTAGCCAAGTTCTTGCCTCGGCGCTGCAACAACCGGGCGTCTTTCTTGAAGGGACCGGTTTTGATAGGATCAAGCACGGTTTACAACTCCAGGTCAGCCCAGAATTCATCAACGGACTTGTAGCGTTTGCACGGAATCTCCCCGCGCCGCATGGCGCGGCCTTCCTCAATGGCGGCGATGGTTTCCTCATTGGGTTCATCCAAATCCTCTTGTGCTTCCTGCTGCTTGAGGTAGCCAACAAAATCCAGCACTTCACCCACACGGTTTTGGGGAAGGGTATCAATTTCACGGTGCAAAACGGCGAGTTCGTTCATGTTCGGGCTCCTGTCTCTAGTTTAGCACAAAACGCCGGTTTGGGCAAGAAAACCAAAGGGAGCAAAAGTCCACGGATTAGAAGGAAGGGGTCATGAAACAACAGCGGAGTTATTTCCAACTCCTCCTCGTATTCGGCGCGTTCTTCCTCATGGTGCTGACGGGTTACCTCTTTGTCCGGAATATTCTGTGGAACCGGCTGCGGGAAAGCGCCCTCCATGAGCTTTCCGCCGTGGAGGGGCGGATAGGCGAGGCATTCGCGGAGGCCGACGCCCTGCTGCTCAGCAACTACTATGCGGTCGCCGACATGATTAAGGCTGGCGCGAGCCAGGAAGATCTGTTCATATACCTGAGCAACACCTCCGCCAGGATGACCCGCCGTGAAGAGGAAGCCGGGCAGGCAAGGGCGCTGCACATTTACGGAATCTACGGTTATATCCGGGGGGAATTCATAGACAGCATGGGCCTTAATCCCGGCAGCGATTTTATCCCCCAGCGGCGGCCCTGGTATCAGACGGCGGTACGGAATCCGGGAAAAACGGCCTACACCGTGCCCTATGCGGACGCCCTTAGCGGGGACAGTATCATTTCCGCGGTACGGAACATCGAAAACGGAGAAGGCGGCATCGACGGAATCCTGGCGCTGGACGTCAATATTTCCCGCCTTAACGCCTATGTCCAGAACATAAGCCTTTCGCCGGGGGGTTACGGAATCCTCTTGAACCAGAACATGCAGGTAGTGGCCCACCCCCGCCAGGATTTGCGGGGCCGGACCCTGGAAGAACTGGGAGAAGATTACATAGATGTGTCCCGGCTGCTGCGGACAGGGGAAACCGTATCGGCCGCTCAGATCAGCGACTCAGGCGGCACAGCCGGCAAAGCCCTGGTGTTCTTCACCCCGCTGTCCAACGGCTGGTATGTGGGGCTGGTAACTCCCCGCTTTAGTTTTTACCGGGACCTCTATTACGTGGTGGCGGGGCTTTCCGTTCTGGGACTGGTTTTGGCATTTGTTCTGGCACTGGTGCTGCTCCGCATAGACGCGGCCCGTCTTCGCGCCGATGAGGAAAACCAGGCCAAGTCCTCGTTCCTGGCCCGGATGAGCCACGAGATACGCACCCCCATGAACGCCATCATCGGCATGGGGGAACTGGCATTGCAGGCGGAGCCCTCGCCCAGGGTGGCGGAATACATAACGGGGATCAAACAGGCCGGAGACAACCTGCTTACCCTGATCAACGACATTCTTGATTTCTCAAAAATTGAGGCGGGGAGTCTGGAGATCAACACCGCCCCGTACCGGCTTTCGTCCCTCCTTAACGACGTGATCAACGTGTCGCGGGTGCGGGCCGGCGAAAAGGCGCTGCTCTTTACGGTGAACGTGGACGCGAATATTCCCGACCAGCTCTCAGGCGACCAGACGCGGATCAGGCAGATACTCCTCAATTTGATTTCCAACGCCGCCAAATACACCCGTGAAGGATATATTGCTCTTGCCGTAAACGCCCTCCCCGCGGCGGAAAATCCTGACAGGCTTATACTTTCGATGGAAGTTGCCGATTCCGGGGTGGGCATCAAGGCGGAAGACCTGCCGAATCTGTTCGGCAATTTTGTCCGCCTGGATATGGAAAAAAACCGGAACATTGAGGGAACGGGACTGGGACTTGCCATCACCCGGAGCCTCTGCCGGGCAATGGGCGGGGACATCACGGTACAAAGCGAATACGGCGCCGGTTCGGTGTTTACCGCCCGAATTCCCCAGGGTTATATAGCAGGCAGTCCGCTGGCGGCGGTGGAAAACCCGGAACATCCGGCGGTACTGTTATACGATCACCTGAGCCGCCGCGCCGCCTCAATTTCCCGCACGCTGGAGAATTTGGGCGTGCCCTGCACGCCGGCGGCGGACGACGCTGATTTTCTTGCGAAATTGAAAAGCGGCGGCCCCTCTGGGGCGTGGCCTTTCGCCTTTGTTTCTTCCCGGGGCGAACAGGCCCCGCTTTGCGCCGAAGCCGCCGCTCTGGTCGAAAACAAAAAGCTCCCCACGAAGTTGGTATTGCTGGCGGACCAGGGGGACCGGAGTTTTGCCGGCATTCCGGAGCTCATTATACCCGCCTGGGCCGTTCCCATCGCCAATTTTTTGAACGGCAGGAAGGACGACGAAAAGCGGGAAAAGGCGGAAGTCCGCTTTACCGCGCCGGACGCAAGGGTGCTTATTGTTGATGACATTGCGACTAACCTGACGGTGGCGGAGGGATTGATGATCCCCTACCGCATGGAACTTACAACCTGCATATCGGGCCGGGAGTCGGTAGAACTGGTAAAGCGCCGCGAATACGACCTGGTGTTCATGGATCACATGATGCCCGACATGGACGGCATTGCCGCAACCGCCGCTATCAGGGAATGGGAAAAAGAAACAAAGGCGCGCAAGCCGGTTTCAATTATTGCGTTGACAGCTAACGCCATTACGGGAATGAAGGAAATGTTTCTGGAAAAGGGCTTTAACGATTATCTGTCCAAGCCTATTGAAATCGCCAGGCTGAATAAAATTCTGGAGAAGTGGATACCCCGCGACAAGCAGGTAAAAGGGAGTAGAGAAAAAGTTGATGGATCATCCGGGTCTGCCCCAATTCCCCACTCCCTGATCCTTTCCGGAGTGGATGTCGGGAAGGGCATTGCCATGACCGGCGGCACGGTTGAGGGCTACAAAAAAGTGCTGTCCATGTTTCGCAAGGATGCGGAGGAGCGGCTTACTGTTTTACAGAATGTGCCGGAAGAAAAAGATATGCCTCATTTTGTTACCCAGGTTCACGCCCTGAAAAGCGCATCCGGTAGTATCGGCGCAGCGGAACTGTCGGCGGAAGCGGCGCGGCTTGAAGCAGCCGGTAAAACGGGAGACATGGCCCTTATCGGCGAAGCGCTGCCCGCTTTCGCAAAACAGCTTGAGGCGTTAGCGGCGAGGATAAAAGAAATAACCACGGACCACACTGACCACACGGACAGGGAAGAAAAGATCACGAATCAGGAGTCCGTGGGGTCTGTGAGGTCGACTTTTCCACTCATTGGTGGAAAAGTGGTTAATCCTCTTCTAGGCGAACTTGTGGACGCCCTGGAAACCCAAAAGGCGAATGTCATTAACCGTATTTTAAAACAAATTCCGCAACAAAGCCTTGATCTCCAAACACGGGAAGCGCTGGAACAAATTTCTGATTTGGTGCTGATGTCCGAATACGAGGAGGCGGCGGAAAAGGTGAAGGAATTGAGCGGCCAAATGGAAGACGCGAAGGGATTTGCGGACACCGCCGGGTCTTAAAACTAAAGGAGTATTAGGAACCTACGGTTCCTTTTCGATTTACGTGGCAGCAGAGCTGCCGAATTTAAAGGAGTATTTTTTATGCGATTTTTTAACAACCTGTCTATCGGAACAAAATTTTTATGCAGTTCCCTGCTCATTGTCGGGATTCTGACTGTTATTAGCTGGCAGAGTATTGGTACCATAGAAAATTGCCATCATGCGTGCGGTCTGCTTATATCAGGCGCCTTTGCCACAAAATCCAGCGCTCAGAGCGCTCAAGCCTCGTTTCACGCGCTTGCCGAGACTGCTAATCAGGCGCTGGTATACACTCTGGCGGGAAATGAGTCGAAAAGTTCGGAACTGCGGCGCAAATTTTCAGGCGATGCCCAGGCCCTTACGGGTTCGCTTGACGGGGTGCTTAATGCGCTTAACGCGGACCCGCTGGTTGACAAATCTATCATAGCGGGGCTTGCGGCTCAGGCGGACCGCGCGAAGGCCGCATTGAATGCCGAATATGTGCCGCTTATCAATACTCTGGTATCTTCGCGGCAATACGCCGGTACCAGCGAACCGGCAGCCGCGGATTTTATGCGGTCTGTGGAAATATCCGAAAAGATAGCCGGAGATATTGACGGGGTATTTCAGGGCATTGCCGCTGCCGGGGACAATGTGTTCAATAACTATGTTGCGTTCCTGTTGGGAACTATTCTGAAGTTGAAAGTATTTATCATCATTGCGGTCATATTTTCAAGTTTACTGGTGCTGATCCTTGCGTTTGCCATTAAAAAGCCCTTTGCGCGTATGATGGGTACCCTTAAAGAAATTGCCGCAGACTGGGACGTGACCAAACAGTTTGAGATTCACGGCAAAGACGAAGTCGGCAGGTTAGCGGAATTCTTAAATCTTACTTTTGGAAAATTGAAAGACCTGCTGTCGGTGATTAAAAACATGACAGTTTCCCTCTCCCATACCGGGACCGACCTTACCTCCAATGTGCATCAAACCGCGTCATCGGTGAATGAAATTACGGCGTCTATCCAGAGTATGAAGGAACAGATACATAACCAAGCCGATGAAGTACAAAAAACCGGCGACGCTATGGAACGGATCATGTCTCAAGTTGATAATCTGAATGGGCATATTACGGAGCAGTCACAGAGTGTGTCCCAATCTTCCGCGGCAATAGAACAGATGCTCGCCAATATCCATTCGGTGGCAGAAACACTGTCCAAAAACGAGGCGAATGTGGTCAGCCTGGCGGAATCCTCTGAAACAGGCAGACGGGACCTGGAAACCGTGTCTACAAACATTCAGGAAATCGCCCATGAGTCCGAGGGGCTTTTAGAGATCAACTCGGTGATGCAGAATATCGCCAGTCAGACAAACCTCTTGTCCATGAATGCGGCGATTGAAGCGGCTCATGCGGGAGAAGCGGGCAAGGGCTTTGCGGTTGTTGCCGATGAAATCAGAAAGCTTGCGGAAAATTCCGCCGAACAGTCTAAAATGGTCAGCACCGTTCTAAAGAAGATAGCGTCTTCCATAGAAATGATTACCAAATCCACCGGTATCGTGATTAACGAGTTCGAGACTATCGCCGCGGAAATAGAAACGGTGTCAAATCAAGAATCCGCAGTCCGTACGGCTATGGAAGAACAGGAAACCGGAAGCCGCAGTATTCTGGAAGAAATATCCAGACTGCGGAGTATCACGGATCAGGTAAAAACCGCTTCTTTCCGGATTACCGCTGAGCACGATGAAGTGAAAGACATGAGTCTAAAATTAGGGCAGATAACCGCTGAAATTAACTCCGGTATGGACGAAGCCGCTATCGGTACAGAACTAATCAGCGGCGCTGCGAACCGCGTCAACGAGATAAGCGATGCAAACAGGTACAATATTGATACCCTTATCACGGAAATCGCAAAATTCAAGGTGGAGGAAGGAGTGGGAAATGCGATTTGAGGCTTTTGAAGACAACATCGAAGTAAACGGACGCACCGTTTACGCCTTCGTGGACGGTATGGGATTTTAAATTCCTGGGGGGAAAGTACATGAGCGATGCCGGAATCGGGAAAATGAAAAACGGCAAATGTATCTTCGATCCGGAAGGCTGGTATCCCCGGCAGGCATGGCTTGACGGTTTCGCGGCGATTTCAGTGGAGGAATTATGGGCAAGTTTATAAGGTTTTTTAGCAATCTGCCTGTCTGGGCAAAGTATTTAAGCAGCTCCCTGCTTGTTATCGGTTTTTTCACGATTATCAGCGGTCATGCTATCGGCGCCATAAATAATTGCCATCTCGCATGCCGCCAGCTTATAAGGGGGGCCTTTACCACAAAAACCCTTGCCCAGAGCGTCCAGACTTCGTTTTATGCCCTTGCCGAAACCGCTAACCAGGCACTGTTCTTCACCCATCTGGGGAATGACGCGAAAGGTTCGGAACTACAGCGGCAATTCGACAATGACGCCCTGGCCCTTGACGCCGCGCTTGATGGGGTACTCCAGGCCCTTAAGGCCGACCAGCAGGTTGACCAGGCTATCATCACGGAACTTGCGATTCTGGCGGCCCGGGTAAAGATTGCCCTGAATACTGAATATGTGCCGCTGATCAACAAGCTGGCGGCTTCCCGGCAATACGGCGGCGATGACGCATTGGTATCCGCTGACTTTGCCCAGGCATCCGGGATATCCCAAAAAATAGCCGTGGACATAGACGGGGTATTTCAGGGCATCGCAAAGGCGGCGGACGATGTGTACGTCGGCTATGTGGAGTTCCTGTTTGGAGTCATCCGGAGACTGAAAATATTTACTACCCTTGCGGTGATCTTTTCTGTTGCTTTGGTACTGTTCCTTGCGTACATGATAGAGCGGTCCCGAAAGACCAAGGATAGTTTTATAGAGGACCAGTACTTCCTGCTTGAACAGCAAAACGCGCAGCTTGAGATGCACT